>JAPOIJ010000068.1 GCA_029979005.1 Planctomycetota bacterium
CTTCGAAGCAGCACGTTGAAACGGGGTCAAAGCCGAAGAATCGCCTTCTTGCGAATTGTTACGTTTCTCATTCATCGCGGCATTATAAAAGGGATTTGGTCAAGCCGCTAACCGTGTGAAAACAGAGATAACAACGCTGCAACGCACCTCAAGAACCGTCGCCACGGAAATAGAGCACCGCAAATCTCAGATTCAAACGAAGCTGCTACATCCATTGAGATTAGTGCGCAAGGCCAAATTCAAATACGATCAAGCACACAAAAAACTACCAGGATAATCCCGAATTTAGCTTTCAATTGTCATTCACCCGCAACCCAAACAGCCGGGGTTCCATTAGCGTAATCGACCGCATCTTCGGATTCGTGATGCGTCCAACCGAGATGCAGCCAACCGTTTTCGGCTCGACACCGACTCAGGACCATCGCCGCAGCAATCTCACTGTCTTGAAGCGCCTCCACCGAATCAATGGGAATTAAATTTGCGGGCAGCTCGGTGGCGAGCTCCTCATCACCTTCCTTGGGATTCAGCTTGCCATCTAGAAAAGATCGAAACGCTACGGTTGTCGGTCGTTTCTTTTCTGGTTCGAGATAATCAATCTCAGCTGCCCCATCTCTGGTCAACAACAACTTCCCATCGCGATTAACGATTTTAAACTTAAGTGCAATTTTCAACCCTTCTCTAATTTTCTTTGCACCTTGGGAAAAACCTGAACCGGAAACAACAATCCGAAATGCATTATCACGAAATTCAATCTGGATTGGTCGAATTTGGGCAAACGTAATACTGAACGAATCATCTTTATCCCCATCCGAACCGCCGGTAAGCGTCTCTGGCGCTTCCCCGAGAATGGCCCCCAACTCATCGGCAAGTTCTTCATTGGAAAAAGTCTTTCCCGCAAACAGTTTTCCCAGATAATTGTTCGGCATCGAATCATGGATCGCGACGGTTACATCTGAACCATCTTCAATTGCAACTGGTAATCCTGGCGCACCCAATCTCGACAACGACGACTTTTCACCCGTCGCCAAAATAGAATCATCAAACGAGCGCAAGTAGATTTCCGGAACCAAATTCGATTTGGCTCTCATCTTCTCACGCGTTTCATTCAACTTTCCTCTTCCATCCAACAAGGCCTCGTCGGTCTGCTCGGTAAATCGGATTAACGTTTCACTTTTCGCCCGCTGGGTGGCACTTGCTTCCGATTTACATTTTTCCTTTTCAAATTTCTTTTCGGCAATGCAGTCAACCACCCTCAGTTTTGAAGAGGTGCCGTTGAAACAAGCTGCAACAATCGCATCAACAGTCGGATCTGCAGCAAAGAAACCACCGAAATTGGCGTAGATACCACGTGTGCCACTGACTGAGCCCGCCGTATTAATATACGCCCGAATCTTACCCTGCTGGATATAAGTGGCAGATGACAGCCCGCCACTCAGTTGAATCTCCGCATTTACCTGGTTCGGGTCGTCATTAAGATTGATTGTTACCGAAGTGTCGGTCGTCACCTGCCCCCGAACGAGTCGCCCGTCGATTCTCTCGCACATTGGCTGACTTTCCACAATATTCCTCGACGCGAGACGATTAATTAATCCATCGCCAATCGAGACATAAAGATTCGGTTTCGAATACTTCGCTCGAATGGCAATCAAAAGCTCAGGTATTTGATTAGATCGCTCCATCCACTCCAGCCCCGCGCTGACCTTACCCTCCGCATCAGTCGAATCCGGACTATTTAGTCCAGCTAAATCTGCCTCTAGAGCAGCCAGACGTTGATCATATTCATAACGAGTTAACGAAGAAGTCCCATAGGCAAAGCTATAGGCGAACTTTTCCGTAGTCGCAGCAGCCGCGGTAAAAAACGGATCACCGTTAGTTTCTTTCAACGCATTGAAATTCATTCGAAGGCGATTAAGTAGCTCGATCGTTTTCGCACGTGCTTTAAGTCTTGGCTGATCCTTCGCCCGTGCGTCGGCTGATTCTTTCTTCAACTTAGAAACTTCCGCCGTCAGAACACCTTGCTTCTTAAGTAACTCAGCTCGCTCATCGGCTTGAGGGTCAACGACTTCCGTTTCACCTTCTTCAGGCTCCGGCGGCAGGGGCAAGGCATCCAAAGCTCGTTCAATTTTCAACAACTCAGCATTTAATCCCCTGATCTTAAGATTGATATCGGTCGCGCTGTTAGCCGGTGGCAAATCAAATTGAATTTCATCAAGTTCTTTGATTACCTCGTAAAGGCCAAGCTTCACAAACAATTCTGCCCGCTCTTTACTTTCCATCGACTCACGAGAAAACCGAACCAGACTCTCGAGATCCCGTTTCATAACGTCCCGCTGCCGCATCAACTCGGCCGCAGAAATTTGACGAAAATTGCCCCGAGCCGCTGCCAGTCCCGCCTCGATGTTTAGATTTTGATTTCCATCGAGATTGGAAATTTGTCTCCTCAGAGCATCAGACACCTCATTGAGTTCAATATTACCGGTTAAATCAGAATCTGAGATTGACTCAAATCGCTCTCGCAATCGTACCAACTCAACCAAATCGGCATTCTCACCCTTGGCAGCTTGGGTGTCCAAGACATTGAGTAACAACCGGCCTCTCAACTGTTGGTCGGTAGCGTTGAAGTTAATCCAGGCGTTTAGCCGGCGAACCGACTCTTGTAGGCGTTTGCTCGTATCCGAACTGAACTCGACCTTAGCGCCTGCTCCGGGCTCTCCAACCACGTCTGTATTATCCGCCAGTAATGGACAAGAGAAGACAGGCAAAAACGCCACGCCAACCACCAAAACAAGCGATAACAGACCAATTCGTTGCAGAGGCTTCATTCCAAATCCCATCGATTATTCCCAATAGGTAATTTTATTGATCAATCGGAGCCAGGCGATTGCAGCTAACCCCAAAGCCGTAATCTGTACCAATTTAGAAAAACGGGACGACTAGGCAGATTGGGATTGTGATCAATTAACGGATCTGATTCTAGACGAATGCTCATATAAAACGATTTATTACATGGATTTTCAACAATTTGCATCCCCTTTCATCGAAATATCGAGTTGCGTAGCATTATGTATCGTGAAAATTGCTAACCTGCAATTCTCGCCGATGCTGATTCGCAATAAACGACCTTTTACCCTTTAACCATTGCGGCTCGCCGCCATAGTTCGGAGATTTCAATGTCAGATTCGCTTAACGACCGCGGTAAAGCGATTGAGGATGTATTTTTCAATGCCAGAGATCAGGAGTTGATCCAAAAGTTAAAGCAGGAAATGGCTGCTTCGGAAGCCCGGGAGGCGATGACGATCGCATCGGGTATTGAAGACGCGGCCGTTCTCGACAGCCTAATCGATTGTGGAATTACCCCCGAATCGATGGCATCCGTTGCGCTGATCCCGCTTGTCGCTGTAGCCTGGGCGGACAACAAAATGGAAGAAAACGAAAAAGAGGCAATTCTGAAAGCCGCCAACGAAGCGGGAGTTTCAGAAGGTTCCGCGAGCCATCAGTCGATTGCTGCCTGGCTAGACAATCGACCCGACGCCTCACTCACGGAAGCGTGGAAGAACTACATGGGCGCACTCAACGAGTCAATTGACCCCGTCGCCTTCAATCAACTCAAGGCAATCGTGATCCGTCGTGCTGAGAATGTGGCGGAAGCAGCGGGAGGCTTTTTAGGACTTGGAAATAAAGTCTCAGACGCCGAGAGGAAAGTCATCGACGAGTTGGCTTCCTAATCATCCGCCACCGTTGAATTTCAATCATCAAAGGGGGTAATTGAATTACCCCCTTTTTTTGTACAACCGGTCGAACAACCGAAGTCACGCCAAAACGTCACAATTGTGCCGTTACCTGACGCCAAAATCACGGACGCCCCCGTCTCTATTACCCGGAGCCTTAACCCGATGAATTCGAAGATCACGCAACTCGTTCTTAGTGCGGCGTTCGTCCTTCTTGCCTTTTCAAGGGGAAGCTTCGCAAATGAGCCGGAACCCCAGAAACCGGTTCGAGTATTTATTTTTGCCGGCCAATCCAACATGGTCGGTTCCGATTCGAAAGTTTCTGACATTGACCGGTTTCCTCCATTTACCGGACTGGGGGCCCCGCAACCAAACGTCAGATTCTCTTATTGCATCGGTCGCGAAAACAAATTGAAATCCAATGGCTGGACAGCTCTAAGTCCTGTTAACAATGTGGTTGGTCCCGAACTAAGTTTTGCAAGAAAAGTAGCGAACGATACCGGTAGCCCAATCGCAATTATTAAGTGTGCCGCGGGAGGAACCCACCTTGGCGGCGACTGGAATCCGGATGAACCAAGCGGATTTAAGATGTATCCGCTTGCTCTGGATTTAGTGCGAAAATCACTCGCTGAGCTCGATCGTCGAAACATAAAATATCAGCTTGAAGGCTTTATGTGGCATCAAGGTGAAAACGATATGTTCAATGAGCAATACATGACGAACTACGGGAGCAATTTAGAAAATTTCATCCAGACCTGGCGGGACGAACTGGACGCTCCCAAACTGAAATTCTTCGTTGGCGAGCTCTGCACCAAAACAATCTGGGGAATGGATCTTCGACCTCGCATGTACGCGATTAGCGTTGGCCAAAAATCGGTTGCTTCGAAAGATCCACACGTCACCTATGTCCCAACCTCGCATGTAGGGGTCGAAATTGGCGGAGGCGTGGGGCTGCACTACCACTATGGCACCCTTGGACAATTAGAGCACGGCATTAATTACGCAAATGCCTACCTGGATTCAATCGTAGTCAAACCAAGGCAACGACCACAACTTCCCAAACTACCGTTTACGGAAAAGAGTCCGGTTAAACTCTTCGTTCTCGCGGGCCACCGCAACATGGAAGGAGAGAGAGCATTTACCCAAAACCTTTCCACGAAACCAAAACAAAAGAAGCTACTCAACAACCAGAAACAGATTCCATTTCGATATCAGCTGGGCGGCGGATATCTCGTATCCAACAACTGGGAATCGCTGGGGCCAACTGGCTACTATGACACATTCGGACCTGAATTAAGTTTCGGTGATGCGTTGAAAAAAATTAATGGCAATATCGCAATCGCAAAATTCACACACAGCGGATCTCAAATTGTGGATTGGACGCCTGAAGGGAGCGAGGCAAAATCCCGCAATCTATACCCGCATTTCATTCAATTCATCAAGGAATCTGTCTCGGATTTAGAATCGAATGGACATACGGTTGAATTGGAAGGAATTTTTTACCACGTTGGCGAAAACGACATGTCGTTTAGTCCGTTTCGGAAAAAAGCCCCCAGGTGGATTGAATCTTTGATTAAACAAAGTCGCGTCGACCTAAAGCAACCAGAGTTACGGTGGTTCGTGACACAGCAACCTCCAACTGACCATGAACAAGTCAATGCCATCGATGTCACATCCGAACTGGCCAGACTATCGGACACAGATCCAAACTGGATTCACATACGTGCATTTGGACTTCCCAAACAGGAAAAGCAATTAGTACTGGACGAGTCAGGAGTCATCTCGCTGGGACAACTAATGGCCGCCGAATATATCAAGGCGGATCACTAACTGAGCCAAATATTGGTTTCTTCTTTGATCTGCCACTGACCATCTTTCTTCAGGCATGTGATCGTTTTCCCCGAAGCATCTAAAGGACCACCCCACAAGCCAAAATCAAGTGTTACTTCGTCGGGCGACGCCCACTCTTTAATTACAACCCAGACCATCGTCCCTCGAGCGCCGGTTGCTTTATCTCTAACGTAGCCCTTGTCTAGTTTCGCATCGGCGGCCGCCCTAAATTCGACCGGTAATTTGGCAAGCCAAGGTTTCAACGGAGCGGGCATGGAAACCCAATCACCCTGTTGATTCCACTGCTCCCGTGCCGTTGGCGTTAAAAAGAGCGGTTTTCCACCATTGGAAATCTTCTCCGTCGACAGAACGAAGTGAATCACCTCGCAATCACGCTCAGAAAGCTGAACAACTTCTGCCTCAACTCGAACACCAGAAGATTGCTCAGTCGCAGCAGGTCTCCGTTCTAAATCTTGAGACGTAGTTGCATCATCTCCACACCCAACCAACGCAAAAATCAACACAACGACTACGCCTAAAAACGAACCGCCGATCAACCTCGACACCCCAACCATGAACTGCCTCATTAGAGTGAAACCTTGAAACCAACATCGCGTAGGCGAGGCGCAGGAGGTGTTCCAACGTCCGCCCCTCTCGCGTTGTCAAAGACCGAAAACGGCAACCACTCTCAACCAACTGACTGAAAAGATAAGCCTATTTGCCGATTATTCGATGGAGTGAGATAGCAACCACTCGTAAAACTCGGGATTATCGTAAGTCTTCGACCATGAATCATGTCCAGCCTCCGGGTAGACCGTAAACTTCACCTCTACCCCTCGCTTTTTAAAACCATCCACTAATTCTGTGGAACGAACCAGTGGCACCACAGAGTCTTTTGCGCCATGAAAAACCCATATTGGAATTTTATTCCCAATCGTATAGACAGTTTTGGTTGCGTCTCCCCCTCCGCATATCGGCGCGATCGCAGCAAACCGCTCAGGCGAGTAAGAAGCCAGATCCCAAGTACCAAACCCGCCCATACTCAGACCGGTCAGGTAAATCCGTTTTCTATCAACGTTGTATTTCTCTTCGATCTCGTCGATAAGCGCCGAAAGAGAAATTGGCTCCCACCAGCGATCACGTTTGCACTGAGGTGAAACGAGAATAAATGGAAAATCCTTTCCTTGTTCCACTAACTTTGGTGGACCGTGGACTTTTACTTTTTCTAAATCGTCACCACGCTCACCGGCACCATGCAGGAAAACGACTAGTGGCCAATCTTTTTTTTTTCGTATTCCGCCGGCAAATATAATGCGTAATTCATATCCATCTCAATTTGTGCCTTGTAATTTTCATTGGATTGCCGAGCTTCTTGCTCTCGATTCAATTCGAGAACGCAATCCTGATTAGTTTCACTTTCACTTGCCCCGGAAGCCTTATCCAAGTCCATTCGAACCGCCCAAATATTGCGATATCGAACTTCATTTCCATGATTCTGAAGATAGACGAACCCCGGTTCAGGCCCTTCGTTATTGGGCGCTGCCGTGGTTTTTTTAGGCAACTTAACCTTGTCATGAATCACTACGCCATTGTGTGCCACCGTCATCCATGCATCTTCAATCTTTTTACCATCCGCGAACTTAGCGGCATGAAATTCGACATCATAGGTTTGCCATTGCATTGGCGGATAACACATATTCTCATCAGGCTTCTTAATTGAATAGATTCCGCCGCACTCGTTATTTTCACCCGAGAGTCCAAACGAATCCAACATTTGCACTTCATATCGTCCCTGGAGATAAAGCCCACTGTTTCCCCTACCCTGCCCTCTGGCTTTGGGCATGTAGGGTAACAAGAACTCTATATGCAATTTGTGATCACCAAATTTTTTCTTACTTTGGGCGCCCTGCTTTAGCAACCCATCATCTGTCATATTCGCGGGCTTACCTTTGTGCTCCCAACCGTCGACCGACGAACCATCGAACAACACAACGGCCCCTTGCGGCGGCTTCTTTCCGAGAGTCGAGCTCTTTCGCTCCAATCTAGACAATTCCCCGATGGATTGACCATCAACCAAAACCGTCGCAACTCCATTGGCAACCTGAACAGTCGCGTCCCACGCTTCGAACATCAATTTCCCATCAACAGACTTCACGTTCTCTACGCGCTTAGGCTCACTCTTGTCCCAACCGTCACCGGGCAATCCGCCTCTGTAACCCACTCCCGTGAACTTACTGTCTCCCAAAGCGATCACCTGAAGCCCGAATTTAAGTTCCCCGTCTGCCGAGACCGTCCCGCTATATTCCCCTTGCATCTTATAGTCGGCGTCCTGCCCCATGAGAGCTGAGACGCAGCTTAACGCGACTATACAACTCCAAACGCGAATCAATTTGAAATTTGGCACGATCATTTCCTAATAACTAAAAGAACAAACAACTTATCTTCGAAAATCCAAGCCGGACAAAACCTCTAAACTGCCAACGGTACTTTGCGGACAATCAAGAAAACTCCCCCAACCAGGGGTTCATTTTTAAGCAGCACAAGTCCAACGTCAAACAAATTCAACGCATTTAGGAAGAAACTTTCATTCTCAAACCCAAAGCTTTCGCTGGGTAGCCCACGGAAAGAAGAGCTGGAAGAATACGGAACTACTTCTTGTCTTCGCCCGTATTTAAAATAGCCATGAACGCCTTCTGGGGAATATCAACGCTTCCAATGGACTTCATCCGCTTCTTACCCGCTTTCTGCTTGGCCCATAATTTACGCTTCCGCGAAATATCACCACCGTAACATTTCGCCGTAACATTTTTTCGGAGGGCTTTCACAGTTTCCCGCGCGATAATCCGCGTTCCAATTGCTGCTTGGACCGCCACTTCAAACATATGGCGACTGATCTCTTCTTTCAGTTTTTTGCAAACAACACGACCGCGTCGGTCCGCATCGGCTCGATGGCAAATCACACTTAACGCATCTACCTTTTTGCCATTGACCATAATATCGAGCCGGACAAGATCAGCCGGAAAATAGCCGGTAAGATCGTAATCCATGGTTCCGTAGCCACGCGTGATACTTTTTAATTTATCATGCATGTCATAGATAACTTCAGCCAAGGGAAGATCGTAAGTCAGCATCATACGAGTCGCAGAGAGATACTCAGTATTTTGCTGAATCCCACGTCGCTCCTGACACAATTTCATCACCGCCCCCACATACTCTTGGGGCTGAATCAAATTCACTCGAACGATAGGTTGCCGGAATTCCTCAATTTCCCCCGGGTCAGGAACTTCCTGCGGGCGGTGAATATGGAGCAATTCACCTCGTTTTGTCAAAACCTGATAGGTAACGTTTGGCGCCGTCTGAACCAAATCGACATCTGATTCCTGCTCAAGCCTTTGTTGAACCACTTCCATGTGAAGCATTCCCAAAAACCCGCAACGAAAACCAAACCCCAATGCCTCACTCGATTCCGGGGTAAATTCAAAGCTCGGATCATTGATCGCAAGTTTACCGAGAGCATCTCGAAGTTCAGAAAAATCCTGACCATCGGACGGATAAAGTCCGCAATAAACCATGCGTTTTGGCTCTTGATAGCCCGACAAAGGCTCAGCGTGATTTTTGCCGGCTGTCGACACGGTGTCACCAATGTTGACCTCATCGAGCGATTTAATGTTACACACCAGATAGCCAACCTGGCCAACCGTCAATGAGTCACATTGAGTCTGTTTTGGCGTGAACTGCCCCAACTCCACCACATCATATTCCGTGCCGGCGCGGACGAACTGAACTTTATCGCCTTTTTTAACCGTCCCATTCATTATTCGAACATAAGTGATTGCCCCACGAAATTCATCATAGTGAGAATCAAACACCATCGCCTGTAATAACGCCTCCGGATCGCCTTCCGGTGGACGGATATTCTTAACAATACTGTCAATCAATTGATCAATGTTAATACCTGATTTGGCGCTCACCCGGACGACACTATCTACATCGATTCCGAGTGTTTGCTCCATCTCCTGAGCCACTTCGTCGGCTCGCTGGTACTGCAGATCAATTTTGTTGATGACCGGAATGATATCGAGATCATGTTCAATCGCCGCATACCCAGTTGCTACCGTTTGAGCTTCCACGCCTTGAAACGCATCGGCAAGCAATACAGCTCCCTCACAGCAACTTAACGACCGAGACACTTCGTATTGAAAGTCGACATGCCCGGGAGTGTCAATCAGATTGAGTTCGTATTCTTTTCCTTCATGCATGATTCTCATGGCGACGGCGCGGGCTTTAATCGTAATACCTCGCTGCCGCTCAAGCTCCATATCATCGAGAACCTGCTCCTGCATCTCGCGTTTCTGAACTGTGCCGGTATGCTCGAGCATGCGATCAGCCAAGGTACTCTTGCCATGATCGATGTGCGCGATAATGCAAAAGTTTCGAATATTTTCGGTTTTGATTTTGGCCATGCCGTGGTGAATCTAACGTTGGGTTGAAGTATTAAAGCTTACCGTCATCGAATTGGGAAAGTAGAAAAAACTGCTAACGCGACCTATTGTATTGAGATCTTGCTAATCCGGCTGCGCCAACAAAGCCAGCTTCCGAACCAAGTTTCGCAAAACCCAGCACTAAACGCTCGGCCAGGACCGGGAAAACCAGCCTCTTGACCTCCGCTTTCACCTCATTGAGAAACTTGACTCCTAAAGGAGATTCCGAACCTCCAAAATTCATCGCCCCGCCGAGTATGAATGCCGCGGGATCAATTAAATGGGCTAACTGTGCGATTCCTCGCCCAAGATAGACCGCCGTTTCGGAGACCAACTTCATCGCCAGTGGATCGCCTTCGTCCGCTGCAGTCGCCACCATCAAAGCCGACAATGGCGACGTCTCTCCGATTAAATCTCTCAACACGGTAACAGCATCCGGATTCCCCATCGCTTCTCTAGTTCTCTCAACAAGTGCCGTCGCACTAGAGTAGGCTTCCAAATGTCCCGCTTGACCGCACCCGCAAATCCTCGCATCCTCGCGAGTATCAATCACGATATGTCCAATCTCGGCGCCATGGCTGTTAGCCCCATCAACCGAGATATCGTCGATAATAATACCTCCGCCAACCCCGGTCCCGAGGGTTATCATCACCATACTTGAATGTTGTTGACCGCCTCCAACCCAGAACTCACCAAACGCGGCCGCCCCCGCATCGTTCGCATAGGTCACCGGTTTTCCCAAAGCCTCGGCCAATTTCCCTTGAACCGGAAAGTTATGCCAACCCGGTAAATTCGTCGGCGTCAAAATCACGCCGCGATGAATATCCATCGGCCCCGGCGTACCCAGGCCCGCCGCCGCGATGTCATTCCATTGAAAACCGGTCGGTTCAATGAGTGCTTCCAACTCTTTGCGAGCCTGATCGATGGCAACGTCAGGCGTCTCACCCGGTGACGTAGGAAATTTCGTATCAGCCACGATCTTGCCGTGATTGTCCACCAATCCTACTTTGACATTCGTACCGCCAACATCGACACCGGCAAACAGCGGTGCGGCAAATTGATCATCAGGTGTCATTGAAATGTTCTTAGGGAAGAAAATCGGAAAAGCAAAGTATAAAAATCAGCAGCATTTCCCACAATGCGAAACCAATGTTTGTTGGCTGTTTCCCCTTCGATTTCCGTTGTATGTGTCGGAATTTGTCCCTCACCGCCGCCTAATGGGTTCCGTTACTGATCATTCAGACACATCTTTTCAACTTCTTGCCCGAGCGGCCAGTTCATTTTGGATTTCAGATAACCGTTTTTTGCTCATCTCCCGGATCTTTTTCACAGTCTTCTCCTTCGTTTCGTCCCGTTCGAGCATCAGGGATTTGACCGCTGGACTGGAGACTGACTTGCCCGTTTTTATGACCATGTCTATCTTCTTTTTATAGTCTTGTTCTATCTTTTGAGTCGCTCGTGTGACTTGCTGCTTGGTCAATTTTTCAAGCCTGGCCAATTCTTGTTTCAGTGCAGCCGTGCCCCGTTTCGCAGACCGCCGACCTTTCGAGGCTCCCTTCCCTGCCGGCAAGGACTGACCTTGAGACGACACACGACTGGAATCCGCTTCCAACTTGGCAATTTTCGACTCCGCCCGTTCAGCCCGTTTGAGATTTCTATCAGCCAAGGACTTGACCTCATCCAGTTTTTGCTTGAGCGATTCAACTTCTGTTTCAGACGTGGGCTCTTCGATGACCGCAGCATCGTCGTTCGCTTTCCTCTCGTCACCAGAAATTTCTACGGCGTTAACTGCACGCACCGCAGCGTAGTTGGAGATCTGGAGTGGCGTGAACGGAATCGGCTCTACGATAACCGGGGCGTAAGGATTCATTCCATAAATTTCCCACATTGGAACATCGGTTGGAAAATCTAACACGGGAACGCGCCGCCTTCGCAAACACTGCCCCTCGACTGGAACTGCGCTTTGCAAAAAAACAAGAACAACAAACGCTTTTAAAATCCAAATAAAGACATTGGCTTGCGAAGGGAGAGACATTGTTAACTCGCGTTTCAATTCAGGTGAAAACCATTCAATTTACCAATCGACAAATTGTAGATCCGTCGAGTGGTTTAACGCGTTACCAGCTTAGTTAAAGCCGCAGCGATTGAAACCAACGATTACCAAGATTTTGCAGAGAATCCAAGGGCCTGGAAATCAAGTAATTCCCAACTCAACTATTTCCAAACTGAATAACCAACCGGCCAGTCGAAACTCCGCTTTCGGCCTGATGATTCAATGACATACTTTAAAGCGACTCGCTGATTGAATCTACTCGCTGATTGAATCTCCGAGCGCGGTCGCAAAGGCCGTCGCGAAATTATCACAATGAGAGATACTGATCATGATTTCAGAGATGCCGCGAGATTCGCAAATGACCTTGGCCTGCCCACCCAAACGCACATACGGTTTTCCACCCATGTGATTGACAATTTCAATATCGGTCCACTGGATACCGTTTGACCATCCGGTTCCCATGGCTTTCAGAATCGCCTCTTTGGCGGCCCATCGCCCCGCATAATGTTGCGTGGACGCTTTTCTGGAGCCGCAATACTCGATTTCATCAGGCGTGTAGACTCGCTCAATGAAGATCGCCTCGTGCTTGTCGATCATCTTAGCGACGCGCAAACACTCAACGATGTCAGTACCAATTCCAACTACATTCATTTCAACACTCGAACAATTATCTTCAAAGCTTGAAAACCGTTGACCATTGTACTTGCCAGGGAAAGCACTTCATCAGCTCCGGCAGTTTCTAACATCTGCTTCACACACCACAAGCGTCTTTCGCTCGCTTGACCACCTCGCCCGCCTTCGCTCGGGCGCGAGCAGCCCCGTCTCCGAGGATTTGGTGAACCTTATCCATATCACTTTCCAACTCAGCTCGCTTCTCTCTCGCCTCGGCGAAATAGGAAACCGCCACCTCAGCCAATGCCTTTTTGACATCTCCATAACCAAATCCGCCAGCTCGATACATAGAAGCCATCTCTGATTTTGCTTCCTCATCGGCAAACAGGGAAAACAACTGATAGAGATGATCTGTCTCCGGATCCTTTGCATCCTCCATCGGTCGAGAGTCGGTAGCGATTCGCATGATCTTTTTCTTCATTGGCTTGACGTCCTCAAAGATCTCAATGAAGTTCCCGTAGCTCTTTGACATTTTCTCGCCGTCCGTTCCGGGAACCTTGGCACTACTGTCCAAAACCTTCGGTTTCGGCAGGGTAAAAACTTCGCCAAAATTATGATTAAAGGCCTGTGCAATGTCTCGACAAACTTCAATGTGCTGCACTTGGTCAGACCCGACGGGAACGACGTCCGAATCGTAAGCAAGAATGTCAGCCGCCTGTAAAACGGGATAAGTAAACAACCCCGTAACAACAGGTAACCCTTTTCCAATTTTATCTTTGTAAGAAACACACCTTTCAAGCAAACCCATTGGAGTGCCAGACATCAAAAGCCAGCATAATTCAGAAATTTCCGGCACGTCTGACTGAATGAACAGCGTTGCCTGATCCGGATCAAGTCCAAGCGCCAATAGGTCCATCGCGGTATCTAATGAGTTTTGCCGTAACTTTTCGCCATCACGAATGGTCGTTAACGCATGAAGATTGGCGATAAAATAAAACGACTGCTCTTCATTTTGGAGCGCAATGTACTGTTGGATGGCTCCGAAATAATTCCCCCAATGAGGTCGTCCAGTGGGCTGGATCCCGGAAAGTACCTTCATGATTAAGCATTCAATAAAAAAGTGTTGCGACTTTAAGACCACCAGTTTAACAAAGCGACTCTGGAACGGCTAGAACGATGCTAAAATCACTTCACTCAGAAAAACGCCACTGCCTAGAAGACAATCGACAGGCCCATGGTCGGCACGAAACACAATCGACACAACCGATATTCAGGACGCCAATGGGGCCCTTTGCCCGTTCTAGTTCTTCGAACGAAAACAATAGCGGACGAAATCAAGAATCCCCGTAAACTTAAAATCCCCATCGACATAATGCTCGATCACATAAAAAGCAAAATAGTAGAATCTGCAAAAGCACCAAATGGCCAACCCTAGAAGCAAGCCAATTTTCAAAGTAGGTGCCTCCGCGAGAAGCAAAACAGACGCAAGGATGCCAGACAGCAGAAATAAAATTCCCTTTAAATAAATCCACTTAGGATTTTTTAAATCAGCCACGTTACGGCTCCCTTTTAAATTCAACTTATGCGTTGGCTTTTCTCCTCAGTTTGCATTCTCCACTAACGCAATGCTGGAAGGTAGGGACTAAGACTATCTATCCCAAAATAAGGACAAACTCCCCTGTCGAACGCAGCCGAATTCCAATTCAAGCAACTCCACAATGTAATCGCTATTGAACTGCCATAATTTTCTCTTGATTCCCTAGTTACCGAGCCGCATCAAGAGAACCCAACGTTCAACATTTTCGTAATTATAAATAGGTAATTTTTCACCCCGCCACCACGATTGGCCCCGGAAACAGTGAATTAAAATACTTCAAAAAGTTCCGGCCAAAAATCTCATAAGACTGATTCATTTACGCCAATATGGAGGCTTGGCACACGAATTGCAAAACATTAACTACATAAGCGGACATCATGACATTCCGTCAATTGACGGGTTTTTACAGACGCATGAACTGGAGGCCAACAATGATCAATTCATGGGATATCGGCTCGGTCCGAGGAATTAAACTTCGCGTTCACTGGACGTTTTTATTACTACCTTTATGGATTTTTGCATCGGCCATTTCATCCGGAACCGGCCTCACGTCGGCATTTGCTTCTGTGCTGTTCGTCTTTGCAATTTTTGGCTGTGTCCTCCTCCACGAACTCGGGCATGCTTTCGCTGCGCAGCAATTCGGAATTGGAACGCGGGACATCACTCTTCTGCCAATTGGCGGAGTCGCCGCACTTGAACGCATGCCGCGTGTTCCTCTTCAGGAACTTTGGATCGCATCCGCTGGCCCGCTTGTGAACGTTATCATCGCAATCATTATTCTTTCGATTCAAGCCATTATCGGCCCAGGCAGCTCCGCCGCATACCAGTTCTTTACCCAACTCATGATTGCAAATGTGATTTTAGTTTTATTCAACTTGATCCCCGCATTCCCGATGGACGGCGGGCGGATCCTGCGCAGCCTACTCGCATTCCGAATCCCCTACGCGACAGCCACTTCAATCGCCGCGCGAACGGGGCAAATCTGCGCCCTCGGCTTCGGGTTGCTTGGAATCTTTACAGGCCAGTTGATGATGTTCCTGGTCGCCCTATTCGTTTACTTTGCCGCTCGAGCTGAAAACAGAATGGTTCAATACCAAAATGCGTCGAGTCCCCCGTCGCGGCCCAGCGAACCAGTTCAATCGAGTACGCAGGGATTTCGTTGGGGTCGTGAAAATAAATTTCGAAATGACGGCGGTGTTCCCTCCAGTCTTTCGATCCAAAGCGTCGCAGCCTGGTTAGCCAATCAACGCCGTGATCACTGTCAAATTGTTGAATCTGGCAAGGTCATTGGACAGGTCACGCGATCTCAATTGACCGCCGCGATTTATCGAGGCCTTGGTGGAGTTCCCGTTAGCCGACTGGTTGCTGCTTGACGGGCGCACAAGCTCGGTTGAAATTTTTCAACGTCGAGTGAACCGTTGCGAAATTTGATGTTGGCAATTTGCAACATAACTCCAAGGATTTCATGGGAGCCAAACCTCCCTTTCCTTCCGATACCCGTTTGGGATGAAGCGACGAAATTGATCGTGCGGATTATCCCAAAATTCACGGAAATATCGATTTCTACCGAAGCGGAACAAAACCGCTCGAATGTTTCATTATAGAAACCATGAATTTTAGAATTTCAGGCTCACACATAATAAGACGTAATCTATGCTTCATTTGTGATGACCGGTACCTGGCAGTGACCCAATCGCTGGCTCGGTCGGCTCGAACTAATTTTTGCTCCCCCACTGGTTCAAGTCGCAATTTGGCATCACTTATTATCAAATCATTTGTCTCGATTTCGTCAGGTCGGGCAAAGGGGGAGTCGTGATGCACGAGTACAATTTTCTAACGCAACAACAACCGCTCGATGACGAGAAATACAATTTCTTTCTCGCCGCGCAACAGCTGAAACAAATGGTGGACCGAGAGCCACCTTCGCTTAGCAACGTCCGACGGCATCATCGATCAACCACAAGTATTTCTGTCTCGATCCAGCCTTTGGACGAAGACTTTAATGAAGTGGGAGAACAGTTCTGGGTCGTTTCTCGAGATATCAGCCCAATGGGAATGGGGCTAATTTGCCCGGAACCATTTGGTTACGAGTTCGTCCGAACGGGTCTACTGAATAAGAATGCGTCGGTCATCAGTCGCGTCCGCCATAACACATCGATCGGAGAAACCCATCCTATGTTTCTTGTCGGGATCGAATTTATCAGTGGTACTGAACTCTGCGAAATAACAGGCTAGAACAAGCAAGCCAGCCGATCAAACGCCGCGACTATTTAGGTGATTCCCCTCCGACGAACCTAAAAGTCCAACGCAATCACGCCGAACCCGCGAGTCGCAGGTTCGGCGTTTTTTTATTCGTTTCGAGTCGCGAAAGCCGCCAATCAGTTTCGAGTCGGCGACGATCAGCTGCGGTCTAAAGAATGCCGCCGTGGGTTCTCACTGGCGCCATATGATCGGGAGCATCCAGAAACCAGAATCGTTCCCATTCTGTTCGGATTGCCCGCAAGTTCTCAGATGTATAGATCAATTGCTTGGCACGAACCGCCGGATCCGCATCGTATGCAGGTAGAAAACAGCCTACATTACTGGTTAATACAGCTGCCAAGAACGCCGCAGTCAGTAGCCGACGCATGATACTTCCCTTTTGTTTCGGTTGATTTGACACTCAATCGGTCCTTCGAAAATACGAGGTCGAGCGAAATTGCTCTCTGTTGAAAGGAATCGGCACCATAGCATGCGATAGTTTAATCCTTACAGCTGAATTATCCGACAAAGTTTGACATTGCGAGCAAGCCATGCTGTCAGCTCGGCGATAGCACAGCGGCAATCCGAAATTCCAAAAAAAAAACGGCCCGCCCCCAAAGTTGAGAGCGGACCTTTTATCGTTATGAGGCTCGTTGTGAAACGACCTAAACGAAGGGTGGCTGCAACGGCAACCCGCCGGCAACCGTTTATGCGGTGCCACCTCGTCGGCTAGTACAGAAATAATTCACAAAAACACCTCCTTTCTTTAAGACATCCCATTCCCAACCAGAGCCGTAAAGATCGGTGGGAGTAGGCTTCTGACCATCGCAGTGCGTACCTGCGATCCGATACCTCATTATTTCCTTTTCGAATAACTTTGCTACCTGGTTTTGAGATGAATTCGGAAAATAAACGATTCGTTCACAGAAATCGTCCATCGTCGCCTAATTAACTATTACAAAGACAGGCCTGCTCAACTCGTGACCAAATCAGCTCGTTGGCAAATTAATAACTTAATTAATGCTGTTAGTAAGTAACGGAGGCAATCGCAGTCTAATCTCGACCATATCGACCATAAAATGGAGCCCCCTCCTCCATAGCGAAGAAACTCAACAACGCATCGCGGCTCGAAGTTCGCACCGGATTCTCAACGCATGTTCCGGCATGATGGATAATTGAGAAAAGCCAAGCGGCGAGTGGGAAAGGAGTTACTAAGGCGGCACACCATGGAACCGCCTGACAATTCAGCGACCAAGATTGATCGCGAAGCTCATTCTGCACCAACGCAAACGCTATCAGTTCCACGCTCCGAAGTGCTATCACCTATTAGTCTGTAAAGAAAATCGCCCTCGAGCCGCGAAAACAAACGAATTCTTGTCAAAAATTGCCGATTAAACTAGCGGAAACCTAGCTAATTCAAGGCAGCTCCCCATGGGATGCCATCCTGCCGGTCAAGAACGGACTGAACAGGATAGGCGAAATGGCATTAAACGGGTGATTTTGCCCGTTGCAAGTGAGAATTCCTTCTGTTAGCTTATTCCGATCGTTGTGACGCAGTCCCTTCTAGATTGAATGTTTTGCGAACGACTCTCGGGCTTAGGCTCGGTTGCTGTTCACAAACTCTGACGCTTGGACCGTTTCACAGTTTGTTTTTCACTACTGACGTGTTGATCCGTTCAACATGCAACCCAGGCAGCGCCATCGCTTCAACGCCCCGTTTTTGACCCCGACCTCTGTTGTCGGATTCAACTAAGTAAGCCGCGAACTATTCGCTGATCCCAAAAGAACTAAACAATGGTAAATCGTAATCTCATTCACTCTCTTGAAGACGACGCAATCGAACTGGAAATGGGAGAATTGTTCTCCACAACCGCCCAGGAAGATCTCGAAGAACTCAATCTTACAGAGCTTTATTATCCTGATGGCGTAGGCGCCGAACAAAAATACGAACTCAACGAGATCGTAGAAGGAAAGATTGTTCGTGTTGACAGTGACCACGTTGTTGTCGATGTCGGCTTTAAGAGCGAAGGTACGATTCCCCGAAACGAATGGGAAGAGCACGAAGACCAACCTGAAGTCGGGCAAAGCATTAAGGTGCTGATTGAAGATCTTGAAGACGAGCAAGGTCGCGCCGACGATCCATCGGGACTGATAGCCGTCAGTAAACGCAAGGCTGACCACATTATCCACTGGATTGACGTCATTTCGAAGGTCGCCGAAGGCGATATCGTTACCGGTACTTGCACGCGGAAAATTAAAGGTGGACTTCTGGTCGATATCGGTGTCCCTGTATTCCTGCCTGCCAGCCAAGTCGACATTCGACGGCCGGGCGATATCGGTGACTACATCGGACGCGTGGTCCAGTGCGAAGTGCTAAAAATTGATGAACTTCGTCGAAACATCGTTGTCTCGCGTCGCTCACTCATTGAGAAAGAGCGAACATACGCACAGCAAAAACTGATGGCCGAACTGGAAACTGGACAGGTCCGCAAAGGTGTTGTGAAGAACATCGCCGACTTCGGTGCGTTTGTTGACCTCGGTGGAATCGACGGTCTGCTTCACATCACTGACATGTCGCATACCCGCATTTCGCATCCGTCGCAAATGGTTTCGATGGACCAAGAGCTCGACGTTATGGTATTGAATATTGATCGAGAGAAAATCAAGATCGCTCTAGGCCTTAAGCAATTGCTACCTAACCCTTGGGATCAGGTCGAAGAGAAATACCCAATTGCGTCGGTTCAGACGGGTGAAGTTGTCAACGTCATGAACTACGGTGCATTCGTAAAACTTGAACCCGGCATCGAAGGTCTTGTCCACATCTCCGAAATGTCGTGGGTGAAACGAGTCAACCATCCAAGCGAATTGGTGAACATTGGCGACGAGATTCAGGTTTCGGTTCTTGGTATCGACAAGTCGGGTGAGCAAATGTCATTAGGCATGAAGCAAACTCAGGACAATCCTTGGGATAAAGTCGAAGGTAAATACCCAATCGGTAAAGAAATTTCCGGACGCGTTCGAAACCTTACCAACTACGGAGCATTTATCGAACTCGAAGAAGGTATTGATGGACTTCTCCACGTTTCCGACATGTCGTGGACGCGAAAGATTAGCCATCCAAATGAAGTCCTTGAGAAAGGTCAGGAATTGACCTGTCGGATTTTGGCGGTCGACACCGATCGTCGGCGAATCGCCCTTGGATTGAAGCAAATGAACGAAGATCCATGGACAAGCGACATTCCACAACGCTACTCACCAGGTCAGAAAATCACTGGCAAGGTCACCAAAATCACCAATTTTGGAGTGTTTGTTGGACTCGAAAACGGACTGGAAGGATTACTTCATATCTCGGAACTCGCCGAGCACAAAGTCGAAAACCCTGAAGACGTCGTCAAAGTCGGTGACGAACTCGAGGTTAAAGTTCTCCGCGTTGACACCGAAGAGCGAAAAATTGGACTTTCACGACGGCGGGTTGATTGGACGGCAGAAGAAGAAGCCGCGGAAGCTAAAAAAGAAGCAGCTGAAGTTTCCGGAACTGCCGGTGGCCCCAACATTGCCCAAGCAGATCTTAAAGGTGGACTTGGTGGTGGCGGATTGCTAATTGAATCGCCCGATGCTCCGGCAGCAGAGGAAGCTGCTCCTGCAGAGGAAGCCGCTCCTGCGACTGAGGAAGCCCCGGCTGCAACCGAAGAAGCTGCTCCAGCCACTGAAGAACCTGCGGCTGAAGCTCCGGCTGAAGAAGAGAAACCGGAAGAAGGCTAAACAACTGAATTGAAAACCGCTCAACTCGAGCTGTTTCCCGATAAGTTGCAAAAAAACAAACGCTCACCGGTTAAGGTGGGCGTTTTTTTTGGCTTCGCTGTTCGAGTAAAATTAGAGAACCCCTGTCAGCGAACGCTCTCTAAGATAGAATTAGGCTTATTCAGTGCGGGCAACGCCCGCTGAAAGTCCTTTGTTCTTTCAAAATGGTCGATAGCGTGACGAATACCACTACTTCCTCCGATGAATCCCCTACAACTCTGGACCAGGGAACGACCACGTTATGGCAGGTCGATATATTTCCCGTCGATGGTCAACCCAATCGTCTCTCCGCTGAGGTTCTCGACAACGCGAGGGATTTACGGGTCGATGAATCCCTCGAAGTAATTGCCGCCCACGGTTTTCTCATTCAGGGCTCGCTATCTGAGGAGGACTTGGCACGCTTGACATCTGAATTGCTCGTTGAGCCGGTTGTCGAACGCTGCGAATTCGCACGGGTTGGATCTGATTCGCTATCACAACCAATGGGCCAATTAACCAATTTGCTCCATGTTCTTCCGCTTCCCGGCGTCACTGACCCCCAGGCAGAAAGTGCCTTGATGGCGATGAGACACCTTGGGTTTCCAGTCGACGTGGTTCGGACTTTTAAAAAATTCTGGACATCTGATCTATCCGAACATGACCAAAGCTTGTTGCACGGAAAAATCTTGTGCAACGATTCAATCGAAATGATCGTTGTCGGCAAACTCGAACTCGATGAACTTCAACTCGGACAAGCTTATGAGTTTTCGAAACGAGATATTCCGCTGACGAATCTTTCTGATGAAGCTTTGTTGAAAATCAGTCAGGACTGGACACTCAGTCTTTCGCTGATCGAAATGCACACCATTCGCGATCACTTCGAAACACTTGGTCGGGCTCCAACCGATATCGAACTTGAGTCTATTGCCCAAACTTGGAGCGAGCATTGCAGCCACAAGACACTCGCAGGCCGCATCTCTTATCAAGACGAGAATGGTGAACGTCAATTCGAGAACATGCTCAAAGAAACGATTTTTTCTGCGACCATGCAAATCCGATCAGACTTGGGGGAGAGCGACTGGTGTGTCAGCGTATTCAAGGACAACGCAGGTATCGTTGAATTTGATGACAATTACAACATTGCATTCAAAGTCGAAACCCACAATCGCCCTTCAGCGCTTGAACCTTACGGCGGCGCGAACACGGGAATTGGTGGTGTCATCCGTGATACGCTAGGCACCGGTTTAGGCGCCAAGCCAATTTGCAATACAGACGTCTTTTGTTTTGCGTCGCCGGACACTCCGTATGAAGAACTGCCTCCCGGGGTAATGCATCCCCGCCGAATCATGAAAGGCGTTGTCTCGGGCGTCCGGGATTATGGAAACCGAATGGGAATTCCAACCGTCAATGGTGCTGTATTTTTTGACGAGCGTTATGTCGGTAATCCATTAGTCTTTTGCGGCAACGTTGGCTTAATTCCGAAAGAGAAATCCTTTAAAGAGGTTCAACCCAACGATTTAATTGTCTCCATTGGTGGCAAAACCGGACGGGATGGTATCCACGGCGCAACCTTTAGTTCGGCTGAATTGACCGAATCCAGCGACATTACGTCGGGTGGAGCAGTTCAAATTGGAAATGCGATTACCGAAAAAATGCTGATGGATGTGCTCCTGACCGCCCGGGACCGGGAACTCTATTCTTCCGTTACCGATTGCGGAGCCGGGGGTTACTCCAGCGCAGTTGGGGAAATGGGAGAAGATATTGGTGCCGAAGTATGGCTCGATCGCGTCCCGTTGAAATACGACGGACTCTCCTACACCGAAATCTGGATTTCTGAAGCTCAGGAGCGAATGGTATTTGCGATTCCTGAATCCAATTGGGAGGAATTCGAATCACTGTGCGCTTCCGAATCTGTTGAAGCAACCGTGATCGGCCAATTTAAACCGACCGGTCAGTTGGTACTCAAGTATGGTGATGAAATCGTTGGCGATGTCTCAATGAGCATGCTGCACGACGGCCGACCTCCCATTATTCGTGAAGCAACCTATCAACCAACGCCAGTCAGCGAAATACCAGCGTTCGATTTCAAACCTACCGACCAATGGACAGCCGACCTTTGCAAAATCCTCGCGTCACCCAATGTAGCGAGCAAGCACTGGATCATCCGCCAATACGACCATGAAGTTCAGGGCGGAAGCGTCATCAAGCCACTCGTTGGTATTCAAAATGATGGGCCCGGTGACGCGGCAGTAGTACGCCCCGTGCTCGACTCAAGACGTGGCTTGGCTGTTTCTTGCGGCATGAATCCACTCTATGGCGATCTCGATACATACCACATGGCCACCAGCGCGATTGACGAGGCGATCCGAAATTGCGTCTCGGTAGGTGCCGATCCGACTCGAATCGCTATTCTCGATAATTTTTGCTGGGGTTACACCGATCGCCCTGAAACCCTCGGTTCGCTGGTACGCGCCGCAATTGCCTGCCAAGATCTCTCTGTAGTTTTACAAACACCGTTTATTAGCGGAAAAGACAGCCTCCATAACGAATTTAGCTACACCGATGAAGAAGGTAATCGGCAGACGATCTCCATTCCTTCCACCCTGTTGATCAGCGCTATGGGGCAAGTTCCGGACGTTGCCAATTGTATTACGATGGATTTAAAAAATGCTGGTAATGTTCTGTTTCAAGTCGGTGTCACCGGTGACCATCTTGGAGGGTCTCACTGGAATTTGGTCAACGGATTTACGGGCGGCAAAGTGCCAACCGTCGATCCGGAGCGGGCCAAACAAACCTTC
>JAPOIJ010000320.1 GCA_029979005.1 Planctomycetota bacterium
AATCCTAGCCGAAGACCACGACAACACCGAACAACGGATTGAAGATTGCCTTCAGGCAGTCGGAAAATCCCAATGGCGAGCTGAAGTCATTGTCATCGCTCGGCCGGACTCGCCCCTAACGCGTCCCCATCTTCAAGCGCCGAAACGAAAAGTTGTCCAGTGCTTAAGAGCCGCGATCGATGCCGCTCGTCATCCTGTTATCGCGTTACTAGAGCCGGAAGTTTCCGTAGACGCCAATCAATTTGGATTGATGCTTAAACAGATCGACGAGCTTCCCATTCAGTCGTCCTTCACCAATAACAGCAACAAACAAACTCAACCGAAAGCAATTACGCGCCTCGTATTTAAACTCTATTCGTTTTTAATTCGGCTTCTTTTAAAAGTAAAAAAAACTGAGTTTGATTACGGCTTGACGATCTTTCAAAAAGACCAACTTTGCGGAATCCCTGATTTATACAAATCGCTTCCCATGGAAATGCCCACCGACCAGAGCAGGGAAGGGCACAATACGCTCAATCAATTTGTCACAGAAACACTCTCGCGCGCACGCCTCCACCGCCTATCGGTCACCGAGGCTCGAATTGAGCAACTAAAAATTACCGACACTGCGATCACCCCGTCGCTTCGCCAAACCCTAAACGCAGTTCAACGAGGCTGCCGTTTTTGGTGGAACAGCATTATGTTCCCGGTGAGCCTGCGGGAATCATCCGTCCGCCGCTATAAAGCCCATGAGCGATTCTTTGGGACGGCGGGGCTTTTGTTGGTTGCAGCACTCGTCTTCTTCAGCAGCCTCAACTATCCGTTGTTCGAGCCCGACGAAGCAAGAAATGCACAACTGGCACTGAACGTGATTGAAAGTGGCCAATGGATGTCTCTGACACTAGCTGAAGAAAATTACTGGGACAAACCGCCACTTCAGATGTGGGCCATTGCTGCCAGCTATAAGGTCTTTGGCGTCAGCCCGTTGGCAACCCGCCTCCCGGTAGCAATGGCTTCGATGTTCACCATTCTCGCCACACTACTCCTTGGTAAGAAATTACTGGGCTACCGCGGCTCCTGGTTCGGCGGACTCCTCTTATTATTGACAACAGGATTTGTCTGCGTGAGTCGCTATGTCACGATGGATGCGTCTTTGACCGCCATGTCAACAATCATGTTGCTCAGCACCTACCTTGCGGTGTCCAACGGATTTAAACGCCGATACGCCGTTCTCGCCAGCATCGCATGCGGACTGGGTATCTTAATCAAGGGACCAGTAATCGGCGTGCTTTGCCTTCCACCTCTCATTCTATTTTTCTGGTTAAGCCCGATTCAAAAAAGTCTTCCCAAAAAATGGTGGATGTGGTTTTCAGCTCCGGCATTTCTTGTTTCAGCCCCCTGGTTCATGGCAACCGCCTTGATTCACCCCGACTTCCTCACCTATTTCTTCTGGAAGCACCACGTGGTGCGTTTTTCCGATGCATTCAACCACCGTGAACCATTCTGGTATTACATGGTCGGCATATTTATCTTCATGTTCCCCGCTTCCTACCTAATTCCATCCTTGATTAAGTATTTGACCTCGCGACGACCCGAAAATCGATTACTAAGAACGCGAGAACAAGGATTTTTATTGTTGGCGTCGGTTTGGATTATTGGTTTCTTTTCCATATCTGAATCCAAACTGCCAACCTATATCGTTCCTTCATTTCCCTTAATTTGCCTCCTCATGGGGGGCTTATTGGATCGAAAACTATTCAGCCGCCAAACGACCGAAGCCATCGCTCAACAGAATCGGCAAGACGGACTTACTCCGGCAAAACTAACTTGGCTTATACGAACCGGACGACGGGCCCCATTTGAAATTTTATTTTGGTTTACCATCATTGGAATCGTCGCGATTTCTCTTTTGAATTCCGACAGCATTCCAATTTTAGCTACCAGCGAGTTCATTATTGGCCTGACAGTCATGTCTGGCCTTGTAATCGCTTCA
>JAPOIJ010000205.1 GCA_029979005.1 Planctomycetota bacterium
AGCGGAGGCGGAATGGGCGTCGGTGAATCGCATGCCACCTTGGGCTAGCCGGTCCAGATTGGGCGTATGGATTTTGGATTCGGCGTCGTAGCAGGTAACGTCGCCATAGCCCATGTCATCGGCGAAAATCAAAACAACATTGGGTTGCTTCACCTCCGCTGAGGCAAACGCAGGCAGTACCAAAAAGAATACAAATGTGGGTATGGTTTTCATATTAGTTGTTCAGCCACTGTTTACTTGTTTCAGTTTCTCATTGTGATGGATGTATTCAAAAATCTTTATAGCCTCTTGATAAGCTCTTGATAAGCGATAGGCCGCGATTTTCCATGTCGGGATTGTCGCATTCTTGATTCGAAGTCCGCTGAAGGCCGTCCCACCCGTCAGACACTGGGCACAGACGATCATCAAATATTCATCTCGTAAATCAAGCCATCGACTTCAACTTTGCGCCGATTCGGTTTGCTGGGCCAAGCCGGTTTTGACATTTGAGAACGCCACGTCTGATAGGCTTTTTCCAGTTGTTCGACGATCTCGGGTTTTGAATTGGCTAGGTTCCTCGATTCGCCAATGTCGTCCGCCAGATCAAACAGCCAAGTGTTGTCGAAGGACTTGACGAGTTTCCAATTGCCTTGCCGGACCGCGATGTTGGGTCCGTTACTCCAAAACAGAGTATGATGCGGCGCTCCGGTGGACTGTCCATTAACAAAAGGCGTCAAGTCAACACCGTCCAGATTGAGGTCCGAGGGAATCTTGATCCCCGCCGCCGCGCAAATCGTGGGAAACAAATCCAACGCGCTTGTTGGATGATCGTACACGGTGTCTGCTTCAAATTTGCCTGGCATTTTGATAACCATCGGGACTCGAATTCCGCCTTCGAACAAGAAAAGTTTTCCCAATTTGAGCGGACCGTTGCTCTGCACGCCCGTGTAGATCGGTCCGCCGTTGTCATTGACGAAGATGACAAGCGTGTTTTCTGAAAGTCCGTTCTTGTCGATCGCGGAAACTATCGAGCCGACCGCATCATCGAGGGCACTGGTCATCGCATAATAATCGCGTTTGGTTTTGTTTGATTCATCTGGAAACCGGTCTTGATATTTTTTTGTCGCTTCGATCGGCGTATGAACCGCGTTGAACGGGACGTAAGCAAAAAATGGCTTATCATGATTCGCGTTGATGAACTTAACCGTTTCTCTGGCAATCGCATCGGTCAGGTAATCGGATTCGATCAGCGGCGATTTGCCCCGCATGATCGTGCTGTGAAACGGCTGGGGCGCTTTGGCGGAGAAAAAGGAATGGGCACCGGCAAGGAATCCGTAGAACTCATCAAAGCCCCGGGCCTGTGGGTGGAACTGAGGCTGCGTGCCCAAATGCCATTTGCCAAACATTCCCGTGACGTAACCCGCCTGCTTCAGAACGTCCGTCATCGTGACGACCGATGGGTCGAGCCCCCGATGCAAACGGTGCGTGATTGCGCCACCGGCAGTATTAAATTCAAAACCAAATCGTTGTTGGTATCGGCCCGACATCAGTCCAGCACGGGATGGACTGCAAGATGCCGCAGTCACATAGGCATTGGAAAAACGAACGCCCTGTTTACCAAGTGCATCAATGTTCGGCGTGGGAATCTTTTTGGATCCGTACAACGAAATATCCCCGTAGCCAAGGTCGTCCGAAAACAACAAAACGATATTCGGCGGTCGTTTGTCACCGGTGGTTGCGGAAGAGATCATCGAAAGGAGCTTTCGTTTTGCAGCTTCGCCCTCTGAGTTGGCTGGAAAGACCGGTTCGTTGGATACTTCCCCGGCTGCTGCTTCGTTTTCGCGCGCCTGACGTCGTTGGGCCAACGCCCGGGCTTCCTTTTGAGTTACGAAACCATCAGAATCAGCGTCCATTCGATTGAACAGCGCTTCGTTTTTAACTTCGTCCGGTCCAAGTCTTCCATCACCGTTTTTGTCGGCATTAGTAAATGCGGAGTCCGTGGAACGTTGTTTGGGTTCGCCCTGAGCAAATAGCGTGCAAGGGCTTAGGAAAGATACGATCAGGAATAAGGTAAATCTGTTCATCGAACTGCCTGTTATCTTGATAGTTTGCCATCACTTTGGTGCATCTTCAAAATGTGGATACCGATAGTCAGCTTTGTCATCGGTCGAGACCTTATGCGTCGAACCATCTTTAAGTTTGTAGAGGTAGAGTTTACCGCCAGCATGATAAACGATCGAAGATTCGTCTTTCGACCAACGCGGGTAGGCAAACCAGATCGGTTTTCCGTCCTCATTCGCAAACGGCTTTGCGTTAGTGATCTTGCAGGTTTTGGCATCGAAATCGGCGACGTAAAGTGTTCGTCCGGGAACTCGTCGCTTAAAACCCTGCTGGAACTCGAAGCAGACTCTCGTTTCCGTTGGTGAGAGACTGACCCGCGCAAGCACTCCCGTCTTTGCCAATTCACACTCGATGCGCTCAAATGTCGGATTAACGTTTTTCCCGGGGGTCATCAGGTGGTACCCCATGCCCTGTTTGGGCGGATTCGATCGCACCAGGATTCGGCCGTCGGTAAGACAGGTGAAAGCCCACGCAGAATACCCTCGGTCAGTGAGAGGAATTTCCTCACCAGGTTTCGCACCAATCTTGCTGGCCATCACCACATAGCCACCTGTCTTCGGATTCTTCCGATTCCAGATCGGCGTATTACTACCGTCGCGCGTCCAGGTTTGATTGAAGTCGGTGTGCGTGCCATCGGTTAATTGATGTAGGCCGGTTCCATCGGCATTAATGATATGGATGGCGGGTTTCCATTTTGACACATCCGAATCATTTTTTACCCTGCGAAAAAAAACAAGCATGTCACCTGTCTTTGACCACGATGGTTTGAAATCGTGGTGCCCCGTGGTAAGTGGCTTGCCCTCTGGCTGCCCATACGTGCCCACATGTATTTCGCCGTTGACATAATACGAGCCTCGATTTGTGCCATTCTCCTCAGCGGGCAACCCGCTGTCGATTGCCGAAAGAACGCCAGTGATCGCAAGCAATACCGTCAACACACCGACAAACACACCAACTTTTCTCATCACAACACCCTTCTCATCCACGGAGCTGAATCGCCTTCAGTTGGGCCTATTTCACACCGCTCTGCAACTCAACCACCTCAATGGGCATTTCGTGGACAATCAAAAAGCACAAATTTCATTTCTCACGTTTCGCTCTTGAACGCTACTGAATTATATACTCCGTTAGTTCACGCGGGTCTTGCAATTCGCTAAATTAAAAGCATCACGTTGGTATTTGCTTTTGATCTATTTGTTATTTCTCTATCGCTAACAATGTATAACATAAAATTGATTTTTGCAGTCGCGTTGGCGAGTTGCTTTCTTGAATACTCGGCAAATGGGCAGAGTTCATCTACCAAGTCCGACCGCACCGAAACAAAAACCAAAATCTCAATTGATCCATTTTCCATTCGAAATATTCAAGGAATCAGTGAACTAAATCGCGAGGCTTACTTCGGCATTTGTGATCCGGGCACCGAGTTCAAGAAACGCTGCCTCAAACCATCTCGTTACCAGTGGCTGATCGAAAACAACGGAATCACGTTCGGCCGAACCCTTCAAATTGTCAATGGTCTCGATGAATATCAAAAAGCCATCCGCGAAGATTCTTCCCGCCCCGGGTTCGTCGACCGGGAATTCTTGCTCAAAAAAATAAAATCCAAACCGTCAAGCGCTGACTTTCAACACGACATGAACAACCGCCTGGATATCGCAGCACATGGTTTTCGAAACGCATTTCCCGAATTCATGGGGATCTACCAAACCGATGCTGCCCGCAAAGACAAATACTCACAGAGGCTTCCAAAAAACATCGAAGCTGCGGCTGAACTATCAGCACTTGCGATTAAACATCGGTTCACCGACTTCGACCGACCGAAATACTATGAGCCCATTAACGAACCGCACTGGTCCTATTTGCAGAGCAAGCATTTAGCCAACTGGCACCTGGCAACGATGGAAAAAGTCCACCGGGAAGTACCTGGTGTACTGGTGGGAGGACCTTGTCTGGCCGTTCCCATCTGGGAGAAAAATCTCAAGCCATTTATCGACAACACCCAATGCAAGCTAGACTTCTACTCATTTCATATCTACGATTTCCTCCGAGAAAAGGAGGGGAATTTTGGTGGAGTGATTCAAAGCGGACTACCGCTGGAATCATTATTAGATCAAATCCAAAACCACACCATCAACAGTTACGGCAAAGAAGTTGACGTTGTGATCAGTGAACACGGTGGGTATGGAGGTAACGAATTAGTTCAAAAACTTGCGGTGGATGCCAACTTTCAAGAAACCGGATTTGAGTGGGAAATGAAAAAACGGTCGATTGACGACTTCAACATGGTGAGTAGTGCAATCGCTAATACACTGGTCTTTATGGATCACCCGCACACGGTATTGAAAGCCGTTCCGTTTATTCTACTCGAAAGTATGAACTGGGATCCCAAGTATTATGCAACGCTTTATACGGCTCGAAATTTCACCGATAAAACAGATTGGCTGCCAAGCAAAAAGATTTTGTTCTATCGCCTGTTCCGAGATTTGAGGGGAAATCGAATCACAGCTTCATGCCCTGATCCCGACATTCAAACACGGGCGTTTGTCGATGGGAAAAATGTATTCGTTGTTCTCAATAATTTATCAGATGCGAATAAATATGTTTCAATCAAACTGCCGCGGCCCACTGAGATGCAAGTTCGTCGCTTTGGACGCAACCCGGACTTCACCCCCTATTTAGCTGAAGCAAAACGACCCGTTGGCGGCAACTCGTCAATAAACAACGATAATATCAATGGATCCTACGACTTCCGTTTCAAAGGGCGTGAAACAGTCCTTATAAAAACAACCTACCCAAAAGCAATTGAACCACGCCAACAGATCCAAGAGATTCCTTGTTATGGTAACCGCATTGACTTAACGCTGGACAAGGGAAGGAAACGGGCATTTACCGTCGAAATCCCGACTAACGGTAATCTCGAATATGCGACATTGCGAATTGGTGTAAATCGCCAACCTGACTTGAACAAAAATATCTCCGTCCAAGTCAATGGGAAGCAATACACCGTACCGATGGAGTCTTGTGCTGATCGACTGACAGACAAATCCTATAAGAGCTGTAAAATCATCCCCTTATCAATCAAGGATCTCAAAGCACGCAACGTTATCTACGTTTCCTTTCCCGACCAAAACCCAGGTATCGTAAGCAACTTGGTCATTCGGGCAGGATTTTCCGCACCCTAAATCTTGTGTGCAATTACAATAGCTCAATTGACAACTAATTTGGTTCAGCTGTTTTTTTCCAGTGAACTGATTACCACACCTCTCCCCGCCTGGGACCCTACCCCAATGATTAATCAACGACAATTTGCGTTGTGCATCTTCTTCACAACCGCAACTTTTCTCGCGTTTCATGCCAACGTATCGGCACAATCATCCTTAAAAAAAAGTAGAAACAGTAAACCCGCAACCACCTTGGCTGATCTAAGCGGTTTAGCATGGACCGGAGGAAATTCGTTCGCTGCCGTTCATGACGCAAAAGTTGCGGACGAGCTATTCAAACCGCGCGTGGCAAACTTACAACTACCAAGAAGTCTCCGAGGAATCACATTCACCGATCAACGAACTACTTTCTCTGGAGTCACACCCAACGATCTCGAAAGCGTTGCAAGAATCCCCGACTCTAATGATCTCTTGCTGGTGGAAAGCGGAGATAGCAAAAACGATCCAGCCATTCAACGCATCTTCAAAGCGGCGGTTAAGAAAAACCGAGCCCGAATCATCGACCAAACGAATTTGCCGGTAAAAATTACAAACGTTGAAGGAACAGCGGTTGCCAAATTAGACGATAGATTTTTCTTCGTCTTCGCGGAACGCGCTGACAATCAAATGTCTACTGAACTTTCATGGATTGAATTCTTTCCCAAAAAAATGCGATTCGGCAAACAAGTCATGAGTGTCAAATTTGATTCGCCTGACCCACAGCGTTTCAATCGTGTTATTGTTGGCCTCGATATTGACAGCAATGGACTTATCTACAGCGTTTCGGCATTTGATGCAGAAGCCGCTGGACTTCCTGATCCCGACAACGGCCCTTTCGCTGCGGGGGTATACATGATCGGGAAAATTAAGCTCCAAAATGACGAGCCAGCCATAGACCTGCTCCCTCATCCCATTGAATACGCTTTACTCGATGGTTTTAAAGTCGAATCAGTTGCCGTGCGTGAATCAAATGAAGATGGGCCACCTCAACTATTTATCGGAACCGATGATGAGAATTACGGTGGAACGCTCAGACCGCTCCCACTACCTATCCCTCGTTAACACCAGAACCGTCCAAGCATTCAGGCTTAGCATAAAAAGTAGAATTTCATTAGGACTTAGATTCGATGAAACAAATATTATTGCTAATCGGGATTTACCTTAGCCTTAGTTCGCAATTGCTTGCAAACAATAATTTCTATATCCAGGGCGATGCCTTTTTCTATTTTGAAATTGATAATACGGAATGGAAACAAATAAAGAATAACGAACTATTGACGGTTGAATATGATCGCCCTGAGACCTTACCGTTTATGCTATGCGGTTACGCTGGCTACAAGAAACTAGACGTTTCAATTCTGCCTCCCAACTATCGCAAACGATTGACCGAGGCCATTGGAGATATGAAACAACGTTATCCGACGAAAATTCTGACAGTCGACCATGGCCCGCCAAAGTTTTTCGGCAGTCCGTCGGGTATTGAAAAAAAAGAAATCAACAAAATTCGAGTGTTTGTATACCACCGGGATTTTGACTTTTCCAATCACCGCATTGGCCTAAAGTACAACGAGTCTTGGCCCGAGGAAGCAAAGAAATGGGGACACTCAAAAGAGCATTTTCAGTTTGATTTTTTTGTCAATACACCCAAAGCAATTACCGAATCCTGGCGAAATGGATCCGATGTTGGGCCGCTTACTCATCAAACCCCTCCGAACAGTGAAAATCCTCTAAAGCTGGATTATACGAAAACTAAGTTTCTAATTGCTCCGCCCATTTCCCTGGAAACACTCTGCTACCCCACACCGGGCAGTTCATTTGAGTGCACAGTCG
>JAPOIJ010000169.1 GCA_029979005.1 Planctomycetota bacterium
AGACGATCAAATAAATTGAAACACCACCTAACGAGCACTTTAAGGGTTCTAAATTCTTCGCTCAAAACTCGGATGTGGGTGCAACCAAAGTCCCCCATCCAACAAACAATTTCGCTTAATTGCCGCCTTCAATCTCCAACTTACGAATCTTCGAAATATCGAATTCTACAATGACTGGATAATGGTCTGATATTTCATCAATCTCCTTAGCCAAAGAAATTGTTCCCGCACATGACGCTCTCGCCAACACAGAATCTGCAAATACAAAGTCAATTCGGTACCGCTTTAATTTCAATTGCTCCATGTCTTTGGACCACCTTGGGATAGTAATCGGCGATGGGCATGAAATTTTAGCAGTTGGATCATGCTTGTTCACGATATCGACGAATCCTTTGGCCTCAACTCTATCAACAAAGGTATAATCTCTTTCTCTTAGCTTAGCGTTCGCAACAAGAAATGCTTCATCCTTTCGTGAGCATCCGTTGAAGTCTCCCAAAACAATCACTCGCTCGTCCTGCTGCAAAAGCGGCGCTACCTCATCGAGAATCAAATTGACTTCATTAAATTTCCCGGGCCAAAAATGAACCACGACGAAATGAATACCCTGCGTTTTGCAGTGAAGGTAACCATGATGAAATCCTTTTACTTTGCGACTAATGACTTGGATGGGTTGGTTTGAGGTTAGCCCGACTGGAAAACCCTTTTCCTTCAATATTGCCGCATGGTCATGCCCCCAGCTTTTCGCCAAGTTTTCCAAGTCTGCCTGAGTATGTCCGTTCAATTCTTGCAAGGCCACGACATCCGCTTGTTGACTCTTGAGCCAACCGACACCCTGCTCAATCGATTTTTTATGATTAAATCCGTAAAGCACATTCCAATTGACCACCCTCAATACATCCGGCTCATCCGCGAAAGAAAATTGTCCAGTAAAAATAAAACCGATAATGGCTAAACCGATGCTACCCCTTAGTAGAGAACCCACTATCTTTTCTTTAAAATCAAAAAACTGCGTCATCATGCCCCCATCTCCTTCCCGCACCAACCTAATCAAAAGCCAAGGCCGCCTCTACTCGATTTGGCTAACGGAAATCCGTTACATCGAGTAGCATCACGCGATCAACCGCACCTTTTCCACCCACCTGGAACTTACCTGCTCCCGACTCAAAAAGCACAGCTAATCGATCCCCCATCATGACGATACCTTCAGACATCGGCGGAATCCCTAATTCACCGACATAGTTTTCACCATCAAGAAACCACAAAGGCACTTCAGTTCCATTGTCTAACTCAACCATTTTATGCGGCTCTGATCCGATGGGATTACGGTAAACGACGATTAAACTTCTTTTAGTTCTTCCGTAGGAAACGCTTAAATAAATTCGGTTACCATCAACGCACATTCCTTGAACTTTTTGCCTAACCGACAGTACACACTGCGGGGTACCTATCGACTCAGAACGCTCATAACCGCACACCCATGCTAACTTGCGAACTCCCCGCCTGTCTTTCATGTGATGTCCCGCTTTGGTTCGGAATTTAATTCCAAGTGCAAACTCCCCCACCCAAAGAAACTTTGGAGATTCCGCGCCGAAACTCGCTTTTGTCTCACAACGATGCACTGAAACCGCGGCGACTGATTCTGCCACGTCTTTCGATGTAAATTCCGATAACTTGAATCGCAACACACGATTATCGGAAGTGACTATCAAAGAATCGCCCACGACCGCGAGGCCGCCAACATGGCCTCGCTCAGGTTTCCCGTTGGCATCCAGGAGAGAAACACTCGCAACAATTTTTCCCGTTACGGTGTTGACAACCGAAACAACGGAGGGAGCATCTTCAGAATAGTGAGAAATAAACATCAACTCCTTAGAACGGTCATACGCAAGCCCCTGTGGTATGTACCCCTGTTGCAACCCAGGAATGACCGGGCCAGCAACTGCGAAAGATGAAACAAAACGTGGACCGACTGCCTCTCGAGACTGTATTTGTTTTAGCTCAATCTTCTGTCCAAAAAGATTTGACACCATGATACCGGCGAAAAAAATCGCAACCCACATTTTCACCATGGGATTATTAATCGACGGTCTATTCATGAAAAGCACGTTAAACAACAGGAACAAACGAAAACTCTAGGGAGTTGAACCAATCGGACTACCGGGGGGAACTGTCAATTTTTTTGAATCAGGTTGCACTGAATAAGGGCGCTCTAAAAAACGATTGATCCGCCAATTTTGAAGTTCGAAAAACTTGGCATCCATATCGTCCCCTGCCACGGCCGACTTGGTCAATACATATTTCAATCCGGCAAAGGCGGCAAGCTTCACTTCGATATCCGCATTACTGTTATCGGCGAGCGTTAACAATTGATCAACTACTGTCGCGATTACGACGCGCGACAGTTGGAAGTCGAATTTACGTTTCGAAACATCAAACGTATCGTCAACGACCCAACAGATTAATTGGACGGGTGTTAAGTCTTCAGGCATTTCTGCCTGACGCGCCACACGGCCCAACCGTTCGTGCTGAAATAATTCGTTGAGCGTGAGACTGGTTGCGACCTTTGCCGCCGCCATTGCATCAAACACACGTCCAGTTTGCCCTGCAATTATCTCCGGGTCCCTGATCGTCGAATAAGGACGCGGACTAATTGACTGAAGAATGTCTTTTTTGATGATCAATTGGTCAGGGCTAATCGTTTTTAACAACCCCGAAACAACGGCTTTTTGACTCGCTTGATTGATTGGCGAATTCCTTGAGATGGCGTCACCTGTGCTACTTCCTGCATATCCATAGGAATAGTTGTGACCTCCAATCAGTTTGGCCGCTGCCTGTAGTTGGTACCGGTGGTGAAGATAAATTGGAGTCAAGTATTGAGCTACATCGGCTGTTGAGGTTCCCGGAGGCAGCGAGCTTGCATCAAATTGATCGAGCGCAATTCGCCGAACTTGCATCACGTGTTCAAGCTCCTCGAGAGGATCGGTTCCATTGTCCCAAAGATTAGCCAGCGGATGGGCTGCGCCCGCGGGGCGAGCATCCGAATCGGAAAGAAAAATCATTTTGGCTTCCGCGGCGTCATTTAAAATAGAAGCGAGCCCCATCTCTTCGCTTGCTTCATTGGCATATTGTGAATAGGCAAATTTCACGGAAACTTTATCCCACTCTCCAATCCCTACGCCATACGCGTCACTCAAATCAAGCTGACCTTGTTCGCTAATCTTCACACGCGGAGCAGGATAGTCCATCACGGAAGCACGCCCACCATAGGTGCTTGCAGCAAAGTTATGTACAAAACCGAGAGTATGCCCCACTTCATGGGCGGAAAGCTGGCGAATTCTAGCGAGTGAAACTTCCAGAGCATTTCCCACTTTCGCTAAATCAGCCAGCGTCGATTCTTCGACGATTCCACCAACTCCGCAACAAGCACAGCGCAGATTCGGCGGTGGCGGATCAAGTGCATTCACCAGCAATTGATCTTGCCGTACACGAAGTGAACCGAGGGTTACGTGCCCTTTAAGAATCTCACCGGTCCGTGGATCAACAACACTTCCACCATAGCTCCACCCCCGAGTGCTGCGATGCACCCACTGAATTACGTTGTAGCGAACATCCAGTGGATCAGCATCCGCAGGTAACAATTCCACCTTAAATGCGTTCTTAAAACCAGCCGCTTCAAAAGCGTCATTCCACCAACTCGCTCCTTCTAGCAATGCATCCTGTATCTGCTTGGGTGCACCGGCATCGACATAGTAAACGATCGGTTCGACCGGCTCTGACAGACTTGCTTCAGGATTTTTCTTAACCAAACGGTGACGCGTTATCCATCGCTTTTCCAAAGGTTGATCCAGCGGCGTTGCGTAATCGGCAAAAGTGATGAACATCGATGGACTACGTACATCGTAATTGCGAGGTTGATATTGATCATCGGGAAGCTTTATGAACGAATGGTGCTGGCGTAGCGTTACAAATTTGGGAGAAGGGGTAGTTTGTCGAACGTATTTGCCGGGTTTTTTTGATGTAAATGTAAGAGTGGATTCCAATTCGGTGTTGTTGGGAAACGACTTGCAGCGAGGCAGATAGACTGCTGATCGTTTTGCATCCAGCACGAAATCACCCTGGTCAGTTGATTTAAGCGTACCTGCAACTCCATGCATATCACTTAACAAGAGATCGGTAACGTCTGTTAGGAAGCGACCCTTCGTTTCTGCAACTACTTTTCCACCCCAAACAATAGACTGCGCGAACGATTGTTCCACAGCGCGTCTCTCCAATTGATTGTCGGTGTTTGCCCGAAACCGGAGATTTCGTTGGATCAAGAAAACCTTCGGTCCGACTCGCGAAAATCTTACAACCTTTTGGTCGCCCAACTGGCCTCGATCAAGTCCGACTGGATTTGAGCCTAAACCGGTTGCGAGGGAGTGAACGTACAACAATTCCTCATCGGGTCGCTCAACCTCAAGATAAATTTTCCCTGCCGTCTCATCCCAAAAAAATGACAAATAGCCGTCATGCCGTTGCATTGATTCCGTAAAGTCGCTGATTTCGACAGGCTTCACTTTTTCTTTGACCCGCTCCGCTTCCCCGTCTTGGATTGCAAAGCAACTTCCCGTCAGTGCCAACCATATCAATAAGATTTTCATAACAAATCCAGCCCATTCAAATATTTAGCAAAACCCGGTTTCTAACGTGAATTGATTTATCCTACGAATCATTCTCAGGAACCGTTTACGCCGCGAGGAAATACTTCGACTTTTTAACAAATTCAAGGAAAACACTGAATAGAAAATGCTCCGATGTTCTCCCGGTAATTCATCCGCCGGTCGCTCGCGCTCCATTAAAAATTGGCATCCAACTCGACTAACAAGAAACAATCATCCAGTTAGGCAAATTCGTTTCAAAACCAGTCGCGAATCACTCAAGCTTGACCCTATTCTCGAACTTACCTTGGAAGCTTATGTGAAAAAACCCAGTCGTAGACACCCTCCAATTTTTTTATCTCTCCACCGGCGGAACCATGATTGGCACCTTCGAAATAGGTAGTTTTAACAACCTTCGAGCCAAGTTCTTTCAAGCGTTTTTCCATTGCCCTTATGCCATCGACTCGAGGTCGAGAGTCCTTGGTTCCTACCATTGCCCATAATGGCAACTCAACCATACCGGCAATGCCGGACATATCAGGAATGAATGCCTTGGGTACAATTGCCGCGAAACGTTCGGGCGAGGCCATCGCCCATTCCCAAGTCCCCTTGCCGCCCATACTGTAGCCGATGCAATAAACGCGATTTGGATCAATGGAAGGATTTTTTTTCAATACAAAATCGAGCATTTTATTGAGTGAGACAGGATCCCAATGCCCCTTACTCTGAGGCACGAGGATATGACTCGCTGGATACTCTCCCCCTCGCGCCGTAAACCGCTTCACGTCTCCCTTCCATTTGAATTTTTCAATATTTCCATTAGATCCTCCTGACCCGTGAAGGAAAATTAGTAGAGGATTTTTTTCAAGGTCCGATTTCTTCTCAGGCTTCGAGGGAACAGGATGATAAAGCAAAACTTGCGGGTTCAATCGCTCAAAGCTATCTGAAATATCATTTGGCACCTTAACGACTTCCAATCGTAAGTTACCGCGGACATCGCCCGCGTTCCGTTTAACTTGCGCCTCGGACGAATGGCAAAGAACCAGAGACAAGATAAGCCCATTTGCCAGAGCAGTAAGAGATTTCACGATAGACCTGTAAGTTAAACACCATTTAAAAGAATTAACTTCACAATTGAGTTGGCTGTTCCATTTCAACCGGAAAGCCATCATTTTATCAGGGATCATTAAGGCAGCCAATCAGAAAAGCAATCGGATTAATCTACAACCATTTCTTTAAAGCCATGCGTTCTTTTCCAAACGCCTATCTGGCCAGCTTAATCCGCGGGCAACGACGATTTCACAGATGGAACCCGGCCATGAATTTTAATTTTCCGTTCAATCCGTTTATATCTTTGAATCATTGAGTCGATGGTTTGGTCCCGTGTTTTTTGGTTTAACAAGGATTTGCTGATTGCAAGTTTAATACATTCTTCGGGCGCCGCAAAAACTGGCTCGATCCCGTATGATTTCAGCGCTTGAAATACTGCCTGGATCGCAACGATCTCGTCATCGTTCGAATTGAGCAGAAGGTTGTCAAAATGCCTACCCATCCCCACTCGCTCAATGTTTGACCGAAGAATATTACGGACGGCAAAAAATACAACCGTGTCGCCATCCTCGTAAAATGCCATTTCTATATGACCGGTACCAAAATGGCTGGTAAGCCGAAGCAACCGATAAAGAAACCTGGGAATGCCGGGAGCAAGCAGATAGATTGAAATCATTCCTACTCTTACTCCAGAGCTCAGCGCATCTAACGGTGCTCTTGCATTCACACAGATCTTAACATCGCCAACGGAACTTAGCCGCATTTCACTACCGTTAAGAATCGAGACCCGCAGTCCCGGAAGAAAGAATCCGTGAATTTGGTTGCGCAGCGCGCGGACGCCAGTATACATTGCCAGCAAGTAAAGAAGTCTATCCAAGTGAACCCGCGAGATTAAATAGTGGTTGAAATCTGTCCAAATCAAAAACTACCGCAATCATAAAATTCGGTTCGCAAATAAAACGCGAGCCAGATGAATGAAACGAATTTTTCCATGCACCCATTCATTTAAACTTCCGAGTCAGCAGAAGCATTCCATAAAGTTATTGTCAAATTTTTCTTAATCCATAAATCAATTTATGACTCTGAACGGATCGAAAGATATTAGGGCGGAGAAGATTGCAAACATGAACGAGTAGTCAAACAGTCAAATCATACGTTTGCTATTTTTCATTTCCCATCTCGGGCCTTGGGCAAATGGATGAACGAGGCTCCACATTAACACCAGCGGCATTCAATAGATACTTGCCAGAAGAGAGATCTAACCGAAAAACCCTAGGAAAGACTTCAACATTGTAATATGCCCAAGCGTGGCTCCTCACCCTAGTTCGGAGGCCTGATCCCATATATCAGCAAAATGCGTGATAGAAACAGCGCGTTGTGTTCTAAACGGGGCTGTAAGGTAAGGAGCCTCCTAAAGACATCATCTCAGCTTTTGATGTAACCTCTCGGATTTATAATTAAGTGTCGGCTCTCGTCATACATGCGAGTCACCAATGGACTAACTCAAAACCCGAGGTCATTCACAAAATTTGTTTTTGGGGTTAACGTCGATTGATCTACTCCGGAAACGTCCGCGACAAGTTGCCGCAAGACTGCAAATACGGCCTCACCATCTTCAGAATTGAACTCTACTGTGATTTGATTTAAGTCGATACATTGTTCGACAAGCTGAGATACCGTTGAGCACTCGGGAGGAAAAACTTCAGGGGACCATGTCAGCCATCCTGTTCGTATTAGTCCCGGCAGCTGCGTCGAAAGCGCTACTTCAATCGTTCGCCAGAATTGCTTGCGACTCTCAGCATCGAGCAAGCTCCCCAAAGAGGCGGATGGCTTGACTCTAGCTCTATCCACATTGAATTTATCTACAAGGATTCTTCGAATTGGGTAAAACATGGCTGTAGCTGGACAAAATTCAGAATTTTGTTTTTGAATTCTAGCCATCAAAAAGTTGTGCACATCACCAATGGTCTGAAAGCGCTCAGTTTTTGTATCCGGCAGGGATGTACAAAAACGATCCTCGATAGCCATTATCAGTTCAACGCCCTCAAGTCCCATGTTGAGTCTCTCCAAGACACCTAGCGACTAGTAAATCGAAGCGATCAACTCAACTCGATTCAACGCAGTTAAATTTTATCGTTCCCATCTTTTATCGTTCCCATTGACTTATCGACGGGATGTTTCAGCGCTGGCTTTCAGGGTGTCGATGAGATATTCGGTTGGTGTTTCATACATGACTCCTTCAGCACCGGGATACACGACCTCGCATTTAACCCCAAGTTCCCTGCAGCGTTCCTGTAGTTTTACCCCAAAGTTGGCCGTGTGGGTGGGATCCTTCTGAATCTTGCCAATCGCTGGAGCGCTTGTATAAAAAAGAGCGGACGGCGGATCATCGGGAGTTACCAAAGCGTACGGAGAGTACTCGGCAATCCAGGGTAAGATTTCGTTTCGCCCGGATAGAAATTCGGAGAAGTTTTTTTTCCCAAACGCATGCCCACCGTAGCGGCTGTTTGGAGTCCATTCTTTCATCTGCTGAGGGTCAAGCGTAGTTTGGGGGGCCTTCACTGCGACGCAAAAAAGACGGGTGGACTCTCTAGAGACTGGATCTGAACTCTTGGGCTCAGCTAAATCATCATGATAGAGTAGCCAGAGGCTTGAACAGGCGCCAGCAGAACCGCCTGCAGCACCGATGCGGGCCTTATCGATGTTCCACTCATCTGCTTTTGAACGGACAAACTGTAATGCACGCGCGGCATCATGCAACGGCGCTTTAACAGGAGGTTCAACTCCTTCTGTATGCGCCATCAATCGATAGTTTATCGCGACAACTGAGATCCCCGCTTTAAGCAAAACCGCGGTGTCAGCAAACCGATCAATCCGCTCCTTACTACCACCCTTCCATCCGCCACCGTGTATTACAAAAACAAGTGGAGTCGGTTTGTCGGAAGTTGCTTTCCAGAAATCAAGAACATGTCGTTCGTGTCTACCGTATCGGACACCGGCGAGGGTAGCCTTGGGCACACTGTCATCGTAAGCGGGTGGTTTAGGTGCTTGTTTCGGTTTGCTCGACTGTCTGGGTTCCTGTGCATGAATTGCAACCGAGGAGGCAATCAAACTGACAAAGCAGGCAATCAGGAAAGTGGGGTGAACCATTTTCATCGACTGCAATTCCTCCGTTAGTGCTGTGGGCAAGCGTTAAATCCGATACGGTAGATCTTAATACCCAATTACCTACAAAGCCAGCACAGGTAAACCATTAAAAAGTACGCGCAATTGCGTCCTCTCGGTGGCTCCGCAAAGGCAGGTTTAGCAAAGCAATAATCCCGCCTATTATAAGCGGTGTGAAATACGCCGC
>JAPOIJ010000304.1 GCA_029979005.1 Planctomycetota bacterium
GAATAATGATGGATTTCTGACTCATCGTTGGGTTTTATTTTTCTCAAACATAAAATCTAAATGGTTTGCGTTGGCAGGCTACCTAATGCGGTTTGGAAATCGTACTTCCTAGTTTTGGCTTAAAACGGATTCTTTGAAGGTAAAGTTTTTGTAAATTGTCTTGAAAGCCAAGGCAATGAAACTGACAGATGCCAGTAAAATAAGTAAACGCGCGGGCGCAGAAATATCAAATTGAAGTTGCAGGAACACAATCAAACCGATGAGGGTCCAAATTGCGATTGCCGGAAGACAGGCGACCAATTTTCGACTGCAAATACCCTGCATGATAAAAACAGGAATGAAAATTATTGTATTGACGAGATAGGCTGAAACGGCAGCAGACGACCGGCCAATTGCGCCCAGATCCTGTAGTAAAAAGGCGAATACAATGAGCGTTACTCCCCAGACAAGACTGCTCGAAAAGCTAAGCCAGACCCGATGCTTGGCGATAACATCCCGGGCAATGCCTTGTTTGGAAGCAATAATAATTGCCGTAACACACTCGAAAACACCGACGATTCGTAACGTGTCGCGAGAGAATTTATCGCCCCATATAACGTTCAATAATTCAGGGAATATTAGCACAGGCAAAGTGACCGCCAGTCCGATCGCCCAAGGCAAAAGAATATTTACTGCTTCGAATGCTCTGCTCCCCTTTGCGATGTTCTCAACACAATAGGGAAACAGCACTTGGCCCAGAGTGAGGTTTATGGTCTGAATCATCAAATTGATCTGCAATGCGGCAAAATAGACGCCGAGTTCGGCGAGACCCTCATTTGATTTAGCGAAAATCGAATCGGCAAGCCAGTTCATTGGGCCAATCATCATTCCAGAAAGCACTAAAGGCAACGAAAAGCATAGCATTGTGCGAGCCGTTTTGGGCATTTCACTAAATGAGAATTTGAGCCGACGCTGTCGGCAAATTGTGAACAATCCCCATGCCATGAGAGTGTTCTGAATCATGGCAGCTAGAAAGAGGCCTACGATTGCTCCTTCGACCTGGTAGTAATACGTGGCGGTCAGAATAAGAGGAAGCGCAATGACGCCGGTTACCATCTGTGCCACAGCTGTTTTGAAAAATTCTTTGAACCCAGCCAAGGCTCCAAAAAGCGCAGACGTAAGAGATATTCCGATTACCAATAGACAGCCGATTTGTAGTTTCGAGGTAAGCTCGATTTTTCCAACCTGGTCGGCAATTAGGCTGGCAAAAAAGAAAATTATGATTGCAATTGAAAGCGATAAGATGCTGACAAATGAGAGGCCGAATAATAAAAAGCTGGCGGTCGATTTCGCATCCTTTTCCTGAAACTCTGAAATGAATTTCGTGAGGGCGCTGCCCGTTCCAAAACCAGTGAACGAAACAAAAGAGTTAATGGTTGACCGCACATAACCGAGTTCACCGAAGCTTTTTTGGCCGAGAAGGCGGCCCGCAAGCGTGATCGCAACGAACAAAGAACATTTGTGAATTACACCCCCGGCAACGTTCCAAGCAACACTTTGGAAAATTGGTTTTTTTAGTAACCGAGCAAATTTTGTTTTTCTAGATGTCATCAATGGAGACGCGTATATCGGCATTAATTGATAATTACCGAAATGACTCGTACACCTCCGCAGTCAATCGAGCAACATTGGCCCACGTGTAGTCTCTGCCAATTCTCCGGCTTAGGTCTGTCGATTGAGTTTGGTCGATGCATTTAAGAATCGCCAACTCAAGGGGGCGGATTTTTTTGGGTTGGACGTACTCAACGTCGTCTTGAAAATACTCACGCGTACCACCGACGGGCGTGATGATAATTTTGGATCCACAAAAACCGGCTTCCAGAGCTGCCAGACCGGGGGTTTCGAAATCGCTGGGTAACGCAAGAACAGTACATTTTTGAAATAGCTCAGCAAGCTCTGGACTGCCGTGCGGTATGACGCCTAAATACTTAATTAACTCCGAGTTGGCATCGACCGCCTGTTGAATTTTTTTTCCGGGGCCGCGTTTGGAATTCCCGTTTAGGCTCCCGACAAGTACACATCGAATTTTTAGTTTGAGACACGCTTGAACTACTAAATCGAAATTTTTTCGCGGGTCATCAATCCGCCCGACACAGAGAACGAACGGTTGATCGAAGAGTGTTTGATCTTTGCGGTGATTCTGTTCTTCGACAAGCCAGTCCGTATCAACGCCGTTTGGAATGACAGTGGTCTTTTTAGGGTCCAGTCGAATGGTCTCGTAGCAATACTCAGCTTCAAACTGAGTATTAGGTAAAGCTGCCCCGCAGAGTTGTGCCTGCTTTCGTGCACAGAGCGTGTCATTCACTAAATGGAAAGGGTTTCGCTCAAGTAAATTATGAACGTAACGATATTGAAGCCGTGAGATTCGACTCAAGGTGCCTCGTAAAAAAATGGTCGACAAGGCAAAGGGGATGCCTTGATTGGCAAGAGAAAGCGTGTCCATGTACGTCTCTAGTCCCGCTCGCCAAACATGACCGCAAAGATAATCCGATGCCCGATATGCTTTGGTTCTCGAAAACAATTCGATCTCGTATCCTCTTTTTTCAAGCTCAACTTGTGTTCGTCTGACTTGCGTTTGAATACCGCCACTTGGCAGGTATTGCGTCGGAGCGACGATGAATAGTACTTTATTCGACATGATTAAAAGTTATTCGGTCGCTTGATTGAACGACAGGGAGTGTATTTCCAACAGTTGAGTGTTTTTGAATTCATTGATCAAAAATAATCGGAGAATTTACTCTTTCACTTCGATCTCGACTGGGACGCTTGCAATCGTTTCATTCTCAAGTGACACGTAGCCTTGTATGTAGAA
>JAPOIJ010000215.1 GCA_029979005.1 Planctomycetota bacterium
AGAGCGCTCACGTCATAGCGTACTGGCCCAAGATTTAGGCGAGTTGAACTCATGTAGTAGATTTCCCCAAATTCGTCGTTCAGCACCATTTCCTTGAGTTTCGCTACGGGAGCTGAATGGAGAAAAATATGCCCTACAAATAACTTTAAATTGTTGGTGTCTGCGAGGTCGATTAAGCAATCGCACTCCGCGGTCGAAGTTGCAAGTGGCTTTTCAACAAAAGTATGAACTCCATTGGTCAGTGCCAGTTTTGCCAATTGAAAGTGGGTTTTTGTCGGTGTTGAAATGATGATTGCATCGACGTGATCGGTGGTCATGATTTCGGTAGCGTCGATGCTGGTAAGAGCCGTTGGGTATTTTCGACCAAAAGCTGTCAGTCGATCTGGATCCCGATCACAGAGAGCAGTTACCACGCAGTTGTCTAAACTGTTTAAGACGCGAGCAAGATTAGGCCCCCAGTATCCAAGTCCAACGATTCCGATTCTCAGTTGACGGGGATCGTGGGAATGAATCATGGATTTAACTTTCGAAGAGTAAGCATTTTTATGAATTGGGTTCGGTTTCAGAATAACTCTGCAGCACTAATTGAATAATGGAGGGGATGGTCATTGCAATTATTTTTGTGTCCAGCCATATGGAGCGCCGCTGGACGTAATCTGCATCCAGTCGGTTCATTTCATTGAACGTCGTATTGTTTTTGCCACTTACCTGCCAAAGGCCGGTTAGGCCGGGAAGAACAACGAAGCGAATTCGTTGCCATTCGCGATATTGATCAACGGGAATCACATCCGGGCGGGGGCCGACCAGGCTCATCTGGCCCTTGAACACGTTGATTAATTGCGGAAGCTCGTCAATTGCAGTACACCGCAGCCATTTTCCAAGGAAGATCAAATCCGCGTCGTTGTTAATTTTTTTCAGTTGTGCATCGTCGCTAGTCAATCCAAGAACATGCTGTTGGTGAACTTCGGGGTTCGTATGAATGTGCATGGACCGAAATTTCCAAACAAAAATTGGCTGTCCAAGGTAGCCGAATCGTTGGTGTTTAAAAAACACCGGGCCGGGCGAGAAAATTTTGATGTGGACCGCAACGACAATAAATAATGGAGAAAGGAGAGTTAGCCCAATCGCGGCACCACATAGGTCAATCCCTCGTTTCCAGATTGGAATAGGATTCAATTTAGTTGGAATAACGATAGGCTTGACGGTCATTGGTCTGCGCGGACTCCGTCCCTTTCGGTGACAGATCACGCTTGTTTTTCGAATTGGTTTAAATTGTCAGTGAAATGGCGAGAGGCGGTGTTGAGGTCTCTCATTACGTTTTCTTGTTCAACGGGACGAAGTCAGGATTCGCCGCGAAAGACGTCTTCGACACCGATTAAGGACAACTCCTGTAAGTTCTCCGCCCCGTTGCTGAATCGCGTGTAGACTTTTTCGCGTTGTTTGATCGGTTGTTTGTTCTGCCTGGATGACGAATAAATTGCCGTCGAGCGATGCAAGATTTACGGTGGTTTTTCGTGGCGAAAGAATCGGAGGGAGGTCAACAATGACGATGTCAAATTCGGATTGAACAGTTTCGATAAAATCGTTTTGAGTGTTTAGCGCTTGAAGTGCATCTTGATTCGGTTCTCCGGCAGGTAAAACGGAAAGTCCAAAAGCCGCTGGAGTAAGGTTGCTTAATAGCGAATTGCCGGAGTTATTTGAAAGGCGGTTGATTCTCCTGCGAAGACCGCGAGGTAGCGTTCGGGAGTCCCCGGTTGCTAACTCATGAATGCATTCCGACTCCATCGCAGCTTCAGTTAAAAGGTCGGCAAGCCCCGGTTTTAAGCCGATGCCAAAGATTCGATGAAGCCGTGGTGAGGAATAGTTGGCGTCAACCACGACCACGCGGCAGGTAGTGAAAAATGCAAGATGCAGGGCAAGGTTACACGCAATCGTCGTGACGCCGTCACCTGAGGCGGCACTGGTAATCCCGAGCGTCTTTTTGTCGTGGCAACCAAATCCACACTTTCGCAGGTGGTCGATGATTTCGATATACTGGGGACTCGCGATATGCTCACGATCTCTCAAGACCAAGGGTCGAGAATAAGTTTCTTCGAGTGACGTAATCAAAGCCATGGTTAATTTACCTCCACCGTTTCGCGACGGTCTTGAGGAATAGAGGCAACGACTGGAATCGACAGAGACTGTTCAACTTGTTCGGGTGTAACGAAGGAGCGATCGAAATACTCACAGATGAAAATGAAAAATAATGCTGCGAATATTGCCAACGCAGTTCCCATTACAAGTTTGTTTAGTCGCCCTATCCCTGTGGGCTGAGAACTGTAACTTGCATTTTGTAGCAGGCTCACGCTGGAGATATTGGCAAGCTCGAGTCCTTCGAGGATTGCAGACTGCTCGCGACTCGCGACACTGGCAAGATAAATGGTTTCTAAGCTAAGACTTTGCCGTTCGAGCGCCTGAATGATAATTTCGTTGGTGTTGAGCTGATCGATCTCTAATAGATTTTGAGCGGCTTGCTCTTCGAGCGCTTTGGTTTCGGCTTTAAGCGCCGATGCCAGAGCTTGTTCATTGAGTTGCGACTGTCGAAATAGCAGGAGCGTTGGATTGGGACTGCTCGTTGATTCCGACGTGACCTGAGTCATGTTGTCGAGGATCTTTTCGAGCGCTTTGCGTTGCCCTGTGATCGCGATGACCTCCGGGTGCAACTCAGACTTGTTCGCCTTTAATCTGTTTTCTTGATTTTCAAGATCGAACAGTTTATTTCGCAGTTCATACCAACCATTCGGAATGGCTGTTTTTTGGTCATTCTCAATTCGCTCCGGTTCGGCTTCTAGAATCAGTTCGATGGATTTGAGCTTTGCTTCGGTGGAGGCGAGCGAAGCAAGACTGGTTGAGAGTCGGGTCTTGATTGAGTTGGCTTGATCCTCAAGAATTTTTCGTTGACCTTCTATGGAAACCAACCCTGCTTTCGATTTGGCATCCCGAAGTTCGCGTTGTACCTCACTTAGTCTCGATTTGTTTTTTTCAACTTGATCCGAGAAAAATGATAGGGATCCGTTGGTGCGAGTAACGCGGAGATGTTCCTCGACAAAGGCTGATGCCCAGGAGGCAGAAATTTTTCTGGCGAGTTCTGGGTGTCCAGCCTGGCAGATTATTTTTAGGACATTGGAGTCTTTGGGGGCGCTGAAACTAGACCGTTCGCGGAGCAGCTTAATGGCAGTTTCTGTTTTGGTTGGCGAGAATTCATTCTTGATGATCTTTCCTTTTAGATCTGAAATCCAATCTCTCAAACTCCAGCTTGGTGCTTCCTTTTTAGCCGGCGCTCCACTGGAAGAAATAGAGTTGGCTAATATCGCGTCTGGACCAATGTCATTGACGACCCGTTTGACCGTCTCGTGGCTTCCAAGAATTTGAAGCATTGAGTTGATTTCGGAATCAAGAGATTTTTGAATGTTGACGGTCTGTCCAGTGGTTGCTGATGGGTCAAGCGTTGTGCTTTCGCGACCGAGGCGGACGTAAATTTTCGCGACCGATTCGTATTTTTTGGGAGTCAGCAGGATCCAGGCAATGGTCGCGGCAACGATTAACGAAAATACGATAATCGCCTTAAAAGCATGCCGAGCCAGGACTCGCAACATGTCGGTTGGGCCAAGTGTTGAGCGTTCCTCAAACATGGAATTACTTCTCGCTGGAGAAAATCAAAGTTGAAAACAGAAAAGTACTGACGGTGAAAAGTCGCCTTTCCATGCTAGTTAGAGCATTTAAATCGAGGAGCTAATTTTGTTCGGAATTTTCGGTTTTATCGATTTCAGGGCAAAAGGGTTTCAGGGATGTCGAACGGGTTGTAACGATTTTGACGATTGTCGGGATTGGTGAACTACGATCCCATTCGGCACCGATTAAGGTGACCGTTTTGAATACAGGTTGTGAGAAAGAAGTTCTCGATAAAGCGAGGTGGCGGAGCTGGCCGGTGGGTTTTTAATGCTCTTTTCCAACGGCTGGCCGGTTGCCGATCGGGCGTGTGGTCGAGACCCGGCGTCAAGGTCGGGACAAGAGTTAAGTGGATTAAGGCGTGGTTTTCTCAATATAAAAGCGATGAGCGGTAGGGTGGTATTTGCCTTTAATTAATGCTTTGCAAATAATTGCCGCGGTAACCAAGCCCATTTTGAATCGAATCTCTTCCGGCGACGGATTGTTCGTTGCTCGGCAATGCTATCGCTGGTTAGATTGCCGAAAGTATTGGTTAGCTAAAAGAACGCGGTCGTGTGAGGTGAATTCAGCCGACTCAATAAGGCTTTGGAAATAATGCCGCCTCGAGCCCTCTCGAGTTCCGATAATCAGTTTAGACACACGCCGAAAATGTCTTTGCGTCAAGAACTATCATGAGACTTGATTCGTCCAAAATCTCCAGCACGCCTCGCCGCGGGATCACCTTGATCTTTGTGGTAACCATGATTGTTTTGTTTTTGTTAATGGGAACGACCTTCGTTTTGGTTTCCAACGATTATTTTCGTGCCGCCAGAAAACGATCGACGAAGCATATTCATGACAAAGACCGGCAGGCAACGCTCGAGCGAGCGTTTTATGATTTGGTAAGAGGTCCTGCCTTGGCCGATTCAAGTTCGCCGCTTCGGGGACACAGTTTACTTGCGGATATGTACGGTTACGGAATTTCAGCGACCGTAGCCGATGCGGAGGCTGACAGTAGTGAGCATTTTGTGGTGCTGACTTTGAACGGCGATGCCACGCGATTAATTGACGGAGAGAGGTTTATCCCGGAGTCGGTAAGCGGATCGATGACAGGGTTGTTATTTGGAGTTGTGTCGGGGCCTGCACGGGGGCTAACCGCACGAATCGTAGATCATCAGGTCGCTGACGGTGAGCACACTTTTATTGTTTTGCCAAGTCAAATCGATTCTCGGTTTAATGTGACCGACGCTAAGTCGCAGTTAGTGAATCGTCGCGTTGTGATTAATGGTCGACCATTTTCAGGCACGGGAGCGGGTGAATTTAGTCCAAACGCTCGCATTGGAAGTCCTGCCATTGGTAGAAATGCGCTGCAACCAAATCGCGTCGGCCGCTCTTGGTCACAACTGGTGAGTGATGGAGGGTATTTTTCTGCAGAAGGCGATGCGAATTCCCGTGCTCCCAATGAACCCTATGACACTTTCGATTTCCAGAACATGTTTCTCGCCGGTATTAATCCGGACGGTACATTGAAACATGCCAGTTTTCATCGTCCCAGTTTATTATCCGATGCCCGCGGTGATTTCCGTGCCATCAAAAACGGAGGCCCTAATGGTGATGGGGTTTCCGTTGATAACAACAACGACGGGGAGGTCGACGGAATTTGGATGGATATTGGTTTGCCCCGGGAAACCCGAGGTGACGGCGTAGTTGTAAAGCCGTTGGTTTCTTATTTAGTGGTCGATCTCGATGGTCGGATCAACCTCAACGCTCATGGTAACCTGACGCAGCTTCCGGGGAAGGAGCAGATGCGGTCAATTCCGTTACTACCTGATGCGACTGCCCCGAAACGAGGACAGGGATACGGCCCGCCGGAGGTTCGAATTGATAACCTCGTTTCCAATGCTGAGTCGGTCATGTTGAATCGTTATGGAAGTGATGGTCTTCCGGGAGACGCCGATAGTCGCGATCGCTGGTCGGAATACAAGTTGTTTGGATATCCCAATGTTGGTTTTGGAGCAGCAATCCCCGGTACCGTTGACGGGCATTTTGGTTCAGCGATGGATGTTTTTGGTCGATTCTCGATTGGGTATCCCGAGATACGTGATATTTCCGATCCCGAAGTTGCGATTGGTTTGCCTGTTTCCGATGTTGCTTTCTCGTTTTTGAAGACTGAGTTACTTGATTCGCCCTATGAGATGTCTTTTGCGGCAACGGATTCAACAGGAGCAGAAACGGGAAGTGCTGACTTCCCCTATTCGGCGAAAGATCTTGAGAGGTTGTTGCGCCCATTCGATGTTGATTCAAAAACCCTGTCACCTCGGTTGATTAATCTCGGTTTGTCTCCTAACAGCAGGCATCGTCATTCGGTAGGCACCCACAGTTTTGAGGTCCCCACCAGTTTTGAAAATCTGCCGATAAAACTTGCAGAGATTCTTGGGAATGATCAACAGTTGTCCTTGATGCTGCCGCCGGAAGTATTTCGCGGATTGCCGATGAACGTGAACCGACCATTCGGCGACGGGATTGATAATAATGGTAATGGCGTAACGGATGAAATGGGTGAAGTTGATTCCTTGAAACATCCCAGCGGCGCGACGGTGTTGTTCGATCACGACAACGACTCGGTTGTTACGGGGGATCCAGACAGCCTGTTTGCGAGGATTCGATTTGCCAGGCACCTCTATGTGGTTACCTTGTTGAATACCGAAAAAATCGACCGCAACGGAGACGGAGTCGCCAACGTATCTGATTGGTACGACTTTAATGAAGATGG
>JAPOIJ010000131.1 GCA_029979005.1 Planctomycetota bacterium
AACCTTTCCTTTACCGGCAACTACCGAAAGAAGCATCGGATGAATATTAGAACCCGTCGCATCTCCCGCCGTACTGTCCTGCGTGGCGCTGGTGCAGCAATATCGCTACCGTTACTGGACATTATGGGAGCACCCGTTTCGGCGAAAACAGGCAACCAAAAACTTAAAACGACCGAAAACACTAACCGCATCGCCTACCTCTATTTTCCCAACGGAGTTGCGAGAGGATCCTGGGAACCCGAAAAAGTAGCAAATGACGGCTCGATTGAAAAACTCAACCGCTGGATGCAACCTCTCGAAAAGGTCAAGGAACATATAATCGTGACCTCGAATCTTTGGACACCACGCGGTAACGGGCACGGTGCCGGCACAGCGACTTGGCTGACCGATGGAGGGTACGATGGCAGGAAAATAGAAGTTAACGGCATGTCAGTTGATCAAATCGTCGCCCGCAAAATTGGAGAAGAGACCTTATTACCTTCACTTGAATTGTCAATCAAAGGCGAAGGCTACTTCACCGGCAATCTTCCCCGTAATTCAATTTCTTGGCTTAATAGAAGAACACCTCTTTCTCGAGAAACTGAACCTCGCTCCGTTTTTGATCGGATGTTCCGAACCGGCGACGGGATTGGTATCGATCAAAGTGTCGTCGATATGGTGATCGAAAATGCAAAATCGCTTCAACGTTCTGGCAGTCGTGCCGATCGGCGAAAAATTGATGAATACCTCCAATCCATTCGAAGTATTGAAAAACGACTTGCCTTTGCCGATGCACGCGTCAAGCAAGCGCTCAACGGCGATGAATTAACAGATACTCTAACGCGACCGGAACCTGGAATTCCAACCAATCACTTTGAATATGTCCGCTTGATGATCGATATGATGGTACTTGCATTCTGGGCCGATGCGACACGTGTCTGTACATTCATGATGGATCACGGCCAGAGCAATCGCTATTTCGATTTTATCCCAGAGTGCAAAGGTACCTGGCATGCACTTTCTCATTATCGAGACATTTCAGGTCGTACCGAAGACGATGATGGGAAAATCTCGTGGGACACCGTGGAATCGAAACGCAACATGTATAACCGAGTTACTCAGTGGCATCACGAGCAATTCGCTTATCTAATTGGCCGACTAAACGACCTCCGCGAACCCACCGGAGAGACGTTACTTCAGAACACCGCGATCTGCTACGGCTCAAGTTTATCCGATGGCCATGCCCACGGCGAACGGGACCTTCCCTTGATTATTGCGGGGGGCGGAGGTGGAGTATTCAAAGGTGGGCGGTATTTAAAATATCGACGCGCCACATCCATGTCTAAACTTCATTTGACTCTAATGGAAACCATGGGAGTTAAATTAAACGAATTTGGCGGAGAAGAATCACCGTTGCAACTCAGCTAATTGGCCGCTCCCTGCAAAATGGTAGGGTCTACCGGAATCACAGTCTGCAACGGGGCAATAAACGAAGTTGTCGATTCGACCACTATAACGGTTCTTCTGATACAATAGAGGTTTCGTCGCCAATCCGATCAGAATCATAAATGAACCACGCGATCCGCTGCACCGATTTAGTCAAAACTTACCCGGGAAAACCTCCTGTTGAGGCGGTTCGAGGGATTAATTTTTCAGTCGAGGTGGGAGAATGCTACGGCGTGCTCGGTCCAAACGGGGCGGGAAAAACGACGACGATTGAAATTCTTGAAGGCTTACTTACTGCGACTTCGGGAACCGCAGAAGTCCTTTCGATGAATTGGAAAAACAATGCGACTGCCATTCGTGAGCGGATCGGTGTTTCCCTGCAGGAAACACAGCTTAGTGAGCGGTTGAGTGTAGGAGAGACACTCTCACTTTTTCGCAGTTTTTATCATTCCGGCATTTCACCTGAACAGGCGATGGCAAGAGTCTCTCTTCAAGAAAAAGAGAGAGCTTGGATCAAAACACTTTCCGGCGGGCAGAAACAACGTCTTGCCGTTGCCACGGCGCTCGTCGGTGACCCCGAGTTGATTTTCCTTGACGAGCCGACCACGGGCTTGGATCCTGCCAGCAGAAGGGAACTCTGGGAGATCATTGAAAATTTCAAAGCTGATGGGAAAACAGTTTTAATCACTACCCATTACATGGAAGAAGCGGAACGATTGTGCGATCGAGTTGCAATTTTTGATTCCGGTAAAATTATTGCGGAGGGGACACCCCAAGAGTTAATTCGATCCATCGGCGCCGAGCACGTTATTGAATTTTCAATCGAACAAGAAAACATTACGCTCGATCGTTCATTGCTCCAATCATTACCAACGGTAGAGCAAGTGGATCTCGAGCAGTCAAAGTATCACATTACCGCATCGGAACCTCACATTGTGTTACCCGCCTTGATTAGCTGCCTTGCAGAACAACAAATTTCTCTCGCCAGCTTATCAACGCGACATGCGAGTCTCGAAGATGTTTTTGTAAGCTTGACCGGACGGCATCTCATTCAACGCGACGACTGAATTCTTGATGGAATGACATTAACACTTGCTACTTATAAATTTTAAGTTGGCAAATATTCAGATTCGATAAATCAAGAATACCCTTTTTAAAACAACGACTGAAAACCGCCCATGAAGTTCTCACATCCAATCCTTGCAATTACTACCGCCCGGTTACGCGAGTTTGTGCGTCGTCCGGAAGCAGTGTTTTGGGTTTATTTTTTTCCCATTTTAATGGTCGTTGTACTCGGAGTTGCTTTTCGAAATAAACCGGTCGAAGTCTTCCAGGTTGACATAATTTCAGGCCCAGAATCAGATGCGATTTCTGATTGGCTTGAAAGTGATGAGCAACTGCAACCCGCAATTGTCTCTCGGGAAGAGGCTATTGAACGCCTGCGATTGAGTAAGTCGACACTGATGATCACCGCCATCGATGGACAAGTTGAAAACATTGAATATCAATATGACCCCGTCCGACCGGGCAGCGTAGCAGCAAGGAATATTGTTGATCGGAGACTTCAAACCGAGTTGGGGCGGGAAGACGTGATTGAATCGAACGATGTTACGTATAGTGAACCAGGAAATAGTTACGTCGACTTCCTCGTGCCGGGCTTGCTGGCAATGGGACTAATGGGAGGGGGACTCTGGGGAGTCGGATATGCGATCGTTGATATGCGAATTCGAAAACTCTTAAAACGATTGATGGCAACCCCCATGCGAAGGACCCATTTCTTGATTGCCATGATGACAAGCCGATTGGTGTTTATGATCCCTCAAATCATCCTTCTAATCGTTTTTTCGTATTTCTTATTCGGTGTCGAGGTCCATGGCAACTGGCTCTCTATATTACTGATCATTATTCTGGGTGCCATTGAGTTTGCTGCAATTGGATTACTCGTGGCCTCTCGAGCTAACACAATGGAGACCGCATCAGGCCTCATGAATCTCGTCATGTTACCGATGTGGACTCTTAGTGGAATCTTCTTTTCCTATGAGCGTTTCCCTGAGATCGTCCAACCGGTCATCAAACTGCTACCGTTGACTCCGGTAATCGATGCCCTGCGGGCTCTCATGATGGATGGCAAGCCAATTACTTCGCTGACAACCGAGATCGCGGTGATCGGAATATGGAGCATCATCCCATTTGTGATCGCACTTGCTATCTTTCGATGGAATGACTAGAGGCAGAGTACTGACCTAGCCACCTGAATCTTGGATTGCGACAGAAGTTTCTCGTGGCGTTCGCATTGCGAGTGCTTGACGTTGAAAAGACCCATCGGCAATGCTCCATATCAATGCCCAGTGCGTTCCCAAGCCGGCTAATACGAAGAGATGAAAGGTCTCATGAGCTCCCCAGATACCCGGTATCGGCTCGGGCCAATCAAACGTATTCATCAGGGCTCCGATGGTATAGCAAACACCGCCAATCACCACTGGCCCAACGCCGCGCCAGTGATAATCTTTCCAAAGTAAAAATGCAGAAAGCGCACCAATCCAACCCATCAATAAAAAGATTCCGTCGCCAACATAACCTGGAATACTCTGAAAAAACAAACACCGCAGCAAAGCACCTACGACTGAAATCGTCCACAACAAACCAATGATTGCCCAGCGTTTCCAACCCTGAAATAAAATACCGTGCAAAACAGTAAAAGTACTGGCAATCAGGATAAAGATTGCAGCAATGTCCAAGCGAAGCATCAACTCTCTGGCAGGCGTCCCCACTGCCATCATATGGAAGATCGAACTAATCGTAAGCAACAATACGCTTGCAAAAGCGAATTGCAATGTAAACCAGAACGTGGATCGAGAGCGGCGCGCGCTCATGACCATTGGAACAGAGAGAAATAAGACAACGATGAGACCAACAAGATGAGTCAAGCTACTCATCGGGTCAGAGCCTTGGACGTAAAACGCTTCCATGAATTTAAATGACTGGGGGACCTCAGAACGCGGAAATTTACAAAATATGCCGCCTCAGTAATATTCTAGCAAGATCGTAAAAATTATCGCCCGCGATCGTCTCTTGCAAAAGCAGAATTCCAAAAATCACCGTTATTCAATCAGGCCACATTGGACCCATATCTCCCTAATAAACGGCATTTTCACTGGTGTTAGCGGGACTGCATTCCCAAGCACAACGCCTCCGCTGTTCGAATTGCCGTTTTATATAGGCTTGAACAGCTACGAATGACAAGTGCTACCATTGATCATCAAAGTGATCCTCTCTAAATTCGCAATCTAAAATCAGGCACCCACAATCAGATTTGTCTGATATAATTTTCAAAGTAAAACGTCCAAACAAGAGTATTTGAATCGCTAAAGCTGGAACAGATGGACAAGAAAATGATTAAGTTGGAGCTCGTTATGGTTCGTAGTTTATTCTGCATAGCATGCACACTTTCGATCGCAGGCTGCACCAATCAAGCTGCAGTAACCGAAGCCGCCAATGCACCGGCGACGGAAGTTGTCGAAAATACCACCCCTGTTACAGTCGCCCCCGACACACCATCGCCTGCGACCCCTCCTTTAGACAATGACGATTTAGAATCACAAGCGAAAGAGAAATACGATGAACTTCAAGCTGAATTCCAAAAGTCAGTGAAAGATTTGCGAGACGAAATCGCCACCTTGGAATCCAAAGAAGATCAAATAAGAATTCTGGCTACCAAGGATCCATCAGCAGAATATGGAAAACGTTTTCTCGAACTCGCAAAATCCTACCCAGACACCAAGGGTTCGTTTAACGCGACGCTGTTCGTTGTCGGCCAAACAAAAGGGGACTTGAAGCGCGAAGCGATGGAATATTTATTGGATCGCTATTCGGACCGTGTGAAGCTTTCTAAAATTGCAGAGTCATTAAAGCAAGAAGTCCCTAGTCAAGATATTGAACGCTGGTTCGACCTGATGATTGACAAAGCCAAACCGGGACCTGTTCAAGCAAGCGTAATGTTGAATTACTCTCAATACCTCGGCCAGCTTCCCTTGTTTCGCAAGACGATTGCCATCAACCCGCAAGTTGCTGAGCGTCTGCCTGCTACCCAGCTGGAGTATATAAATTCTGAACGGACCGAAGCGCAAAATCAAAAGACGGCTTCAATTTTGAACACAGTCATACAAGAGTATGGTGAATTAAAATATAAAGGCAGAGAGACATTCGGAGAAAAAGCCGCGAGTGAATTATTTGAGCTGACTCAACTACAAGTAGGCATGACAGTACCTGAAATTGAAGGATCCGACCTTGATGGAATCCCTTTCAAACTGAGCGACTATCGCGGCAAAGTTGTAATGCTCGATTTTTGGGGCCATTGGTGCCCCCCCTGCCGCGCGATGTACGGCCACGAACAGGAACTGACACAGGAGCTTTCCGACCAGCCTTTCGTACTGCTTGGGGTCAACAGCGATGCAAAAATACAAACCGCAATTGATGCGGTGCGCAGCGAGAACCTCAGCTGGCGCCACTTTTGGAACGGTCCTCGTGGTACACGCGGACCTATCTCGAAGCAATGGAATGTCGAGGGCTGGCCCACCGTCTACCTAATCGATCAACACGGAGTCATTCGCTACAAGGAGGTTCTCGGTGAGGAGATCGACCGGGGCATTGAAACACTGATGGCAGAACTCCATCAGGAAATAAGTGCGAGTACTCGGTAGTGGAAATCAATTGGAAAGTGCAAACGCACAGCCTAGAGAATCAGTAAACTGCGTAACTCATGAACTTGAGACAACTCACCTCCTTTCTGTTGCTGTTGATCTGTTTGCCCGCCGTTTGGAAATTCATCGCGTGCCAGTCGGCCTCTGCATACGGTCAGGATTTTCAAACAACTAAACAGAACAACTGGCATCAGTGGCGAGGGCCGGATGCAACGGGAGTTGCAACGACCGGCATACCGCCAATTCGGTGGAATGATCAATCCAACATTCGTTGGAAATTCCCAATCGTTGGCGAAGGCAGTTCCACACCTATTATCTGGGAGGACCAGGTATTCATACTGTCTGCGGTTGAAACCAATCGCCGTGGTACTCGTTCCGCACCGCTTCACCCCGAAGCTAAAACAACTCCTTCCAATCAGATATTCGAATTTGTTGTCTGGAGCCTCGATCGCCGAAACGGGGACGTCCTTTGGAAACGGGTCGTTGCCGAATCGGTTCCGTTCGAGGGACGACACCCCTCCACAACCTATGCTGCCGCGTCTCCCACGACGGATGGACAGCGACTATACGTTTCTTTCGGTTCCTACGGAGTTTTTTGCCTGACTTTAAAAGGGGATTTAATCTGGAAAAAGGATCTCGGCCAAATGCGAACCAGACGTGGATGGGGAGAGGCAGTCTCTCCTGTCTACCACAATGGCAAACTGGTCATCATGTGGGATCAGGAGGATCAGTCTGAGATCTTCGTCTTAGATAGCAACAACGGCACCACGCTTTGGAAAAACCGACGAGACGAACCAACGACCTGGGCCACCCCCCTAGTTGTTTCGATAGATGGTAAAACTCAATTAATTACCAATGGTACAAATGCCGTTCGAAGCTACGACTTAGAAACCGGAGATGTTGTTTGGGAAACAACCGGAACGACTCTCAATGCAATCCCCTGCCCTGTCCGTTACAAAGATCACGTTATATTTATGGGGGGCTATCAAGGAAATGATGCATTTTCTATCGACCTCCGCTCCCAAGGAAAAATCAACGATTCGCTCATTGGCCCTCAGCAAGCGATCAAATGGCGGATCGAACGTAATACGCCCTACGTCCCTTCTCCACTGGTCACGGGAAACAGAGTCTATTTCACGAAATCCCTCAACGCGATCCTCAACTGCTTCAATGCGGAATCGGGAAAGCCTATTTTTAAAACTGAGGAAGGCCACCCACTGCCAATTCGTTTACCTCAGCTTAAGCAAATGTATGGATCACCAGTAGCAACGAAAGATTTTATCTTTCTCACATCAAGAGAAGGCACTACGCTGGTCATTAAGAATACACCCAAGTTTGAAATTATTTCAACCAATACACTTACAGAAGAAATAGATGCTTCTCCGGCTATCGTTGGCAACCAGATATTTCTTCGGGGTAAAAGGAACTTGTACTGCATCGAAAATGCAACGCAAAAGTAGGAAGCAACGCCAATTGGGATTATTGACACGTTAGCAGTCGGACGCCTCAGTGGTCAGTGAGCTATTCCTTCCGCTCACTTAACCTCGCCATTTCTTTTCGCAAATTGTTCATTTGCTCGGGAACGATAACGTTTAAACGGCACCGGTTCAGGCCAACCGGGCCTTTTTTTGCCACTAACATCGGATACACCTTGCCCGTTTCTGGATTTTCCTTCTCGGAATAAAATCCGATCCCCACACTTACAATTTGGGGATCATTAAGTTTATCTCTTGGCAATAGGAGTGTCTCAACAAACAGCTCAGAAAAACCCGCATCATTAAAAATCTCTTTTTCTGGCGGGAGCTGCCCGACGACCTTTCCACTCTCGTCACACAAGTGAAGAAATCGTACTCGCTCTAGATCTTTCTGTTTCCTCCAAACCAAACTTAAGCGAACCCCATTGGACATGGCTACCGCTTCCGCTCCGATCAAACGAATATGGTCACCAAACTCCACATCGCGATACGGTGCGTGACTCGCTTCAATAATCTCATTCGCCGTCGACATTGGCTGATGATTGTAGTCAATTACCAAAGAGCAGCCGGCAAGCAAAATCGCACATCCCCAGAAAACCGGGGTCTTTAAACATCGCCCCCATTCCAATGGAAATGTCATCACCGCTTTTTTGAATTGCCGACTATAAAGGCTTAGCAATGCGTTTTTGGCTGGCATCTCGACTAACTTATATAACAAGGCAGCAATACCGACCGACATCGCGATCACACAGCCGGCAACCATCGATGGTGAGTAATTTGCGAGTGACCAATCGTACTGCTTTTCAACCGCAATGATCACAGTGTAGTGAATCATATAGAGGGCGAAACTAATCTCGCCCAAAAATACCAAGGCTCGACTTCCCAAAAATTTAGACAGGATTCCCTGAGATCTGGCAAAAACATAAATCACCACTGCAAAAACAAAAACCATCGCTGTGTACTGCACCCACAAAGCCATCGCTGGACCACCCCACTCAGCACGGCGTACCCAGCTTACGATTGCATATTCACGCATTACCCATGAAAAAGCGGGTATCAAAAGGAGCACTGCCATTTCAACTGCAGAATCAAACATCGACCGATGAGAGCTCCGCTGCCCGCGGTTGAAAAATATAAATCCAACCCCCATGCCCGTGCAAAATTCAGGTAGCCTCAAGAACGGATTTACATGACAGACGCGTTCAAGATCATAGTCAGCCCAAGCCGGCTGATTATTTAAAATTTGAATCCCCTTAACGGCGGCTAACACGGTGAGCCAAAGGAAAACATACTTGATCCAAAACCGTTTTTGCCCGCCGATCAAGAAGAAAGGGAACATGAAATAAAAGAACATCTCGGTCGAAATGCTCCAAGACACACCGTTAAATGAAAAAACCCATTTTGAATCGGGCACCCAGCTTTGGAGCAGCGCTAAATTTACGGCCAACATTTCATAGTCAATAGTGACCATACCCACGACGTAAACCGTTACGATTAAGCACACTAAGTGAAGTGGCCAAATCCGAGCCCAACGCTTGTAATAAAACTTGGGAACCCGCGCGTAGGTTAGCTGATCTTTATAGACGTAGGTCAGGATAAATCCCGAAAGAACAAAAAAGAAGGAAACAGCGGCGCCTGCGATGACCGTTGAATACGCAGGCAATCCGAACCGGCCCGATCCATCGAGATTATGGTCTGCCACCAAATGTCCCACAACCACCGCCATCGCCGCAAAAAACCTCATTCCGGTCAAAGCGCCTAAATGATTCTTTTCCGCGTTCATCCAATCCCAATCTATCGGCCGTATTAATTCAAAAAGACTGTGGGTTTGATCCTAATCATTTGCTCGGATTCGACCAACACGATTCGAACGAGGTTTTGAGTAACGGCTCCGCGATCCTCGGGAAAATCCGCGATCTGAGGAAATTCCATCCGAAAGCCCGCCCAGGAAGCTCCAATTTTGCTAGGAAAACACGGGAAAAAGAAGCCCGTTCAAAAATTTACGAATTTTCCCTGAAGACTCAGAATCAATGACCAAATGTGTCCCAGACCGCACCAATAATTAGATAAAAGCAAAACTGATAGTGATCAATCGCTTAACCCATTCAGGGGTACTTTTAATTATGACCAAGCCGAGAAGAAAACCCAAAACGACTTATCACGCTTTTTTGGTAGAACCAGCTCCTGGATTCACGCCCTCCAATTGGCAACAAAACCCAGACTATTACAAAGTGATTCAATACCTTGGGCCAAAATTTTTTAGAGGCCAAGCGGATGCGTGGAAATTCCTCCACAACCACGAAAAACAAAATCAAGGCTCAATTGACGCCTGGGCGATTTACCTTGATGATCTTGATACACAAACTGACCAGACCGGTTCGACATTATCGAACCAGACTTTATTGGCACTCACACGAAGCAATCTTGGTGCAACGCAAAATAATTAGCCGGCAATCAATCATCCCTCAAAGGCCGCCACCGTTTTAGTTCTCACGTGCTCGTGAACCGCCGTTCAAATCCGAGTCAGAATCAGAATTCGTTTGCGTATCGGACGCCTCTTGCGACGGGTCGCCAAAAAATCTTTCGTAAACGGCATTCAAATCTTTGTATTGATTGGGATAGGCCATTTCGCCGCCATTGTGACCTACCAGCCCTGTGCAAACAGCAAGTAGAATCATGCCAAACTTCCACGAAACGCCGTCCTCTGCATCCCTTTTTCGGGCTGCTCTGGCAAACAATGCCAAAATAATCGCAAAAGTGGTGATAATAATTCCACCGGTTCGATGCCAAAACACCTCTTGGGAAGTATCAAGGAAATCTTGCAGCGATGTCACCGTGCCACGATGTTCCATTGGACTGTACCACCAACCGCTAAAACAAGCGGCCACTGCACCAAAAGCACCAAGCCACAAACAGTAGTAAGCACAATCACCCATCACATAGTTACCGCGCAAACTCAGGAATGCAAACAAACCGGACGCCAACAATAGACCGATCGGCAAGTGAACCGCTGCTGGATGAAGCGATCCCGCTGCGTTGTAAAGTTGCTTCTTTTGCCTTGCAATTTCCTTCGCACTGTCGGGCTCTTCCACTTCCAATACTTGCTCACCACTTGTCTTACCAACATCACTCCCAGCATCTTCCTGAGATACCTTGGCAGGCTCCTCACTATCACCAGAAGCCGGCACTTCCGGGTCCGTCGGCGAAGGTGCCTCGGTATTCAGGACTAGTTCAACATCCTCGGGCCAGTCCGCTCCCTGATCAATCCAATCACGTAAAACGTTAATTTGAGCCTCTGTCAGCTTACTGTGCTCCGGCGGAGGCATGACTTCATCTTCGTCTTCAGAGACAATCAGGTAAAACAGGTCACTATCCTCAGCACCATCGGAGCCAATAAAATCGAGGGCGTCATCGCGGTCGGAGATCTGAAAATCATTCTCCTCTCCCTCTTTTTCAGTTTCGCCATGACACTCGAGGCAATGGAGTTCCAAAATCGGCTTTACTTGTTTTACGAAATCAATTTCATCCTGCGCCGCCACCTCAGAAACCAGCAATAACGGAAGCACTCCCAGCATTAACGCGGGAAAGATTCGCATGAAAATCTTCGAAAAATTTTGCACAACCCTATCCTCAATTCAACTCAACATTAACTAAGTCGTCGAAAGCTGCCGACTCTAAGCCAGCCGCCCACTCTAATGATATCTCAAATCGTCTTGTTTGGCTTGTACAACCGACGCATGTTTGTGGAAAAAGTTACGCTTGAAACCGCGAAGTCAATTAAGAACCGCGAAGTAAATCAAGAACCGCAATCCGATCCTGCCCGATCAAATGCGCTCGATTAATTAAAAATCAATCGGCTCAACAACAGGAAGCACCATAATTTTCCCGTCTCCCAGTCTCCCCGTTCGCGAAACCGCAACAATCTGCTCGATGATGGAATCGACATGTTCATCTTGCGCCCAAACAGAAACTTCTACTTTCGGAACAAAGGCGAGAGAATATTCATTTTCGCCATATTGGTCGAGGTAGTTCTTTTGGCGACCGTATCCCTTGACTTCTCGAATACTGATTTCTTCAACTTGTTTTCCGGCAATCGCAGCGACCACCCGTTCCGCTAAAAATGGCTTGACGATGGATACAATTTGTTTCATCTCAACCCCCCACCATCTCGGGCACAGAACCAACCAGTTTTCAAACATCGCCTCAGGTAAAATCACCGTTGTTAAAATCACTCGATGATCAATTAGTCAACTTAATTAATCCGCGTCTAATTCTTCAGCAAGGTTTCCTGCCGCCCAAGTCCAATGGCGATCCGAAGTCGCCTGTACCGACTCGGGAACAAACCCGAGCGAACCCACTAAATCACGAATCTCATCCAGCGAAAGAGCGGCGTGAAGCGAATCCCTGAACAATTGTTGTGAGTACTCTGACTCTTTTCCGGTATAGGCAACCACCAACGATTCCAGCGTATCAGCGTCTTGAGGTCTCATCAAATCACGAATGAATAAGAGACCGTCCTCAGCAGTAACTCGCACCATTTCTTTCAAACAAACCAGCGGATCCGGGATATGGTGAATAATGCTGTTAGACATCACCAGATCAAAAGCCCCACGGTCGTAACCCATTTTCTTTGCGTCAACCTGAGCTAAGGTAATCCGCTCAATCATCCCGGCAGCTTCGACGTTGTACCTGGCAAGCTCAAGCATGCTAACAGCCAAATCCACGGCCATCACGCGACACTCATGATCGTGTCGACAAAGCTCGACTGGAATGAGAGCCGTTCCCGTCCCAAGATCTAGCACATCACCAAAATTAAGCTCTTCACTCGCACCCTCCCCCATTTGCTCGCGTGCAAATTTGAACAACTCCTCCACAAAGTGTTGGTTCACGACAGAGTGATCCATGTCGTTATACTCTTGAGCTTCCTTTTCGGAATCCATCACTTCAGGTTCAAGCACTCGTTCCAGGGGCATACTGTTTCTCAAACTAGTTTTTCGTACTCTTCATCCGTCGTAATCACGTTTGACTCTCCAGCCATAGCAACACCAAGGCCAGCGATCAACAACGCCATCAGCAGATAAGCTCCGGCGAATTCCCACACGATCACACGTTCGATCGAATCGAATTTTGCCGGAGAAGACAATTCCCAAGGCCAGAAAACTTTATCGCCTTCCAGGGGAGAGTGCATTAATCCGAAGAGAGTAAAAACACCTCCCAAGGAGAGAAAGCCAGATGCTTTGAAAAAATCCCGATCGATGATTTTTGCCGTTGCTGAGGCCCAAATTAAACTGGTTAAAATGAAACCACCCGCCAGTACACTCAGATACAGCAGCAGTTTTTGAAGATCCTCCGGCAGCGCTGGAATGTCCATAAACGGAATAAATCTTCCCACATAAATCATCACCAATTTGGCAGTGGCCGGAAGACAAGCCATCGCGATAGCTGCGTAGTGCCGCCGAGGCGTCGCTTGAAAACTCTGGGCGGTAATCTCAAGTCCAATGAAAACCAGGATTGGCAGAACGGCTGCCTTCGGAATCCAGAAGAAAATTAAACCGAAGTATCCAATCAGGCCAGCTCCACCAATAAATAAGGCGGTGGCCAACGTGTAAGCGGCACGGCCACCCATCGCTTTATAGGCGGGGTGACCAATGTAAGGGGTCGTTTGGACAACGCCGCCACACAACGCCGCCAACATCGTGGCAATCGCCTCAATACCAATCACGCGGCTTGTTTTAAAATCATCCCCGACCGCAGCAGCACTCTCTGCACAGTCGATTCCCCCAATCACCGTCGCAATTGCGAATGGAATGACGTAGCCAAGATAGGGGCCGACCTTGCCGAAAGAACCGACCCACTCAAAAGTGAATGCCGTTAACCATTCTTGCGGAAACCAGACGATCTCCAAACTGATCGGTTTCTCGACTAAAACGGTTCCCGTCATTTGTTCCACGCTAATCAAAACGTAGTAGACAAGACAGCCTGCCAGAACAGCCCCCAGTGCTCCAGGGATTTTGAATGGCAGTGCCTGCCGCGCGATTAAGGTCGCCAACACAATTATCAAAGAGGCAAATCCAACCAACGGACTGGCCGCAAGCTCCGTCATTTGGGTAAAGGCAATTAACAAAAGTGCAATAGCGGCGAGTGAACCAAGCAGCCCAGCTCTGGGGAAAATCCGATGCAGCCAGTTACAACACGGCGCTAAAGCAGCCTTAACAATTCCAGAGACCATGATTGCACAAATTCCAATGTGCCACGTCTGCATCGCAGC
>JAPOIJ010000232.1 GCA_029979005.1 Planctomycetota bacterium
ACAGTGAACCAACTCGAAATGAAATAATTGGTGACGGGATAGGTAGTTAGATATTAGATAATTATTAGGACTTACTTGTTACGAGTTGTTTTCCAAATTAGGATTCGAATTACCGGGTCTGCCACTTTTCTCATAACGAAGCTGTAATATGATCATCGGTGCCATCAAGGAATCTGCGTTGGGTGAACGCCGAGTTGCCGTTACGCCTGACTCTGTTAAGAAATTAGTCAAACTTGGTTATCAGGTATTGATTGAATCAGGCTGTGGAGCGGAGGCAAATTTCCCCGATGCTTTTTATGAAAGATCTGGAGCGGAGGTGTTGTCTAGCCGGGATGCTGTGTTAACACAGTCGGACTGGTTGGTTAAAGTCAATGTCCCTGAGGTTGATGAGATTGCGCTGTGTAAAGAAGGCAGCGGTTTAATCAGTTTTGTTTGGCCAGCGAAAAACGAGAGTCAGGTCAATCTTCTTAAGCAGCGTAACATCACTACATTGGCGATGGATTGCGTGCCGCGTATTTCCCGTGCTCAAAAGTTAGACGCTCTCAGTTCCATGGCGAACATTGCGGGCTACCGAGCAGTCGTTGAAGCAGCAAATGAGTTCGGCAGTTTTTTTACTGGTCAGATCACTGCTGCAGGGAAGGTTCCTCCCGCGAAGGTATTGGTGATCGGAGCTGGAGTAGCGGGGTTAGCGGCAATTGGTACGGCGAAAAGCCTCGGTGCCATCGTGCGTGCTTTCGATACACGTTTGGCCGTCAAAGATCAGGTGAAGAGTATGGGAGCCGATTTCCTTGAATTGGAATTTGAGGAATCGGGCGAAGGGGAGGGTGGATACGCAAAAACGATGAGCGAAGAGTTCATTGCTGCTGAGATGGCTTTGTTTGCAGAACAAGCCCTCGAAGTTGACATTATTATCACGACTGCATTGATCCCCGGCCGCCCCGCTCCAGAACTGATTACTCCCGAAATGGTTGCGAGTATGAAACCGGGGAGCGTTATTGTTGACTTGGCGGCTCAAAATGGCGGCAACTGCAAGTTAACTCGCCCAGATGAAAAAATAGTGAGTGACGGTGTTACGATCATTGGCTACACCGATCTTCCAAGTCGGTTACCCACGCAATCGTCTAATTTATATGCCAATAATATCGTTAATTTATTGACGGATATGACTCCTGGCAAGGATGGTCAGTTAGAGGTTGATTTAGAGGATCAAGTCGTACGAGGAACGTTGGTTACCTATCAAGGTAAATTGATGTGGCCTCCTCCCAAGATTGCTGCTCCAAGCCCCCCTCCAAAAGTCGTTGAAGTCGAGGCCGAGGCGGAAGCAGAAGAATTGACTGGCAAAACTGGGAATCATTGGATCTTGACTCTCATTGCTGTCGTGTTGGGGGCGGGTTTTTTGTGGCTATTGGGCTGCTACGCACCTGCTGAATTTGTTTCACATTTGACAGTGTTCATGTTGGCCTGTTTTGTGGGATGGCAGCTGGTTTGGAATGTCACTCCGGCACTGCACACGCCACTAATGAGCGTTACTAATGCGATCAGTGGAATCATTGTGATTGGTGGACTTTTGCAAATGGGAAGTAATTGGCAGAGTCCGAGTTCGTTATTAGCGGGGGCAGCCGTTCTGATTGCAACGGTAAATATTGTCGGTGGATTCTGGGTAACCCATCGAATGCTTGCCATGTTTAGAAAGCAGGACTGAGAATGGGTACTGTTCCGCAAGTTGCGTGGCTGATCGCTGCGGTTTGTTTCATTTTAAGCCTTGGTGGTTTAAGTCGGCATGAGTCGGCAAGGCGAGGTAATTTTCTCGGCATTGTCGGGATGATGTTAGCGATCGGGGCTGCGTTTTGGCAGGCGACCGAAAGCGAATTGCTGGGTGGATTGTCACAGAATGGCCTGTTCGTTTTAGTAGGTGCTTTAGTTGCTGGTGGAATTGTTGGAGGTTTCTTGGCAGTTCGGGTTGCGATGACCGGGATGCCTCAGTTGGTTGCGATCCTTCACAGTTTTGTCGGTTTGGCTGCGGTGCTTGTTGGGTTTAGCGTTTTTCTCCACGGACATGGAAGCTCGGATGGGACACATGGTGTCCAACTCATTCACGATATTGAGATATTTCTCGGGGTCTTCATCGGCGGCCTGACTTTTACTGGTAGCGTGGTTGCCTGGGGAAAACTCGATGGCAAGATCAATAGCCGGCCTTTGTTAATTCCCGGTCGCCACGCTATTAACGTTGGCATGCTCTTGGTTTGTTTACTCTTGGGCGTCTGGTTTCTTCAGCCAACAGGATTTGCCAGTGAACTCGCAGCGTTGCTGATTATGTTATTGATTTCATTTGTGTTTGGTGCTCACCTCGTGATGGCAATCGGTGGAGCCGATATGCCCGTAGTTGTTTCCATGCTCAACAGTTACAGTGGCTGGGCAGCAGCGGCGACCGGTTTTATGCTGTCGAATGATTTGTTGATTATTACCGGAGCGCTCGTTGGCAGTAGTGGCGCGATTTTGAGTTATATCATGTGTCACGCGATGAACCGTTCGTTTTTAAGCGTTATTCTTGGCGGTTTTGGGACGGGGGCAACCGCTGCGGTAGCTGGCGTCGAACGTGGAGAGCTGGTGCACACGGCAACAACGGCGGACGAGGTAGCAGAGGCATTGAAGAATGCCAAAGAGGTGGTCGTTGTGCCCGGTTACGGTATGGCTGTAGCGCAGGCGCAACATCCAATTAGAGAGATTACAGAATTACTGCAGGCCAATGGCACGCGAACCAGATTTGCGATTCACCCGGTTGCTGGGCGGCTACCCGGGCATATGAATGTGCTGCTCGCGGAGGCAAGGCTGCCCTATGATCTCGTCTTAGAAATGGAAGAGATCAACGAGGATTTCCCCGACACGGACGTGGTCCTTGTGGTGGGGGCAAATGATATTGTGAACCCCGGTGCACTGGATGATCCGGCGAGCCCGATATATGGAATGCCAGTTCTGGAGGCTTGGAAAGCAAAAGAGGTTGTTGTTTTTAAGCGGTCAATGGGGTCTGGCTACTCCGGAGTCGATAATCCGCTTTTCTATAATGAAAATACCGATATGTTGTTTGGTGATGCAAAGAAGAGCTCCGACGAAATTTTGCAGGCGCTTCGGCGGTAGGTGGTTAAGTCATTCAGGTTGACTTTCAAGATTTTTGTACTGTGACCGCGGGTTGATGATTGGGTTGGTGTCAATCGAAATATTTGAAGATAATTAGCTGAGAGTCGTCGCAAGTTGATTAACCGTTGAGCAAAATATTTAGTTCTAAACTTAGACTCATGGGCAGGCTTAGTGATGTTTTGGGCTAACTTAAATCGGATGTTTTGTGGCGCTACAGCAATGATCTGTGCGATTCAGTTGTGGTATTGGCATTCTCGATTGCCGGACCCGATGCCATCTCATTTTGATGCAGCCGGACAGGTTAATGATGAGATGAGTCTGTTTGCCTATTATTCTCTAATGATTGCCCTTCACTTGGTGATGCTTGTTTTGTTTCCTATTTTAGGAGCGTTTTTGAAAGTAATTCCCAATAGTTTGATTAACGTGCCGAATAGGGACTATTGGTTAGCACCCGAGCGGCGTGATTCGACTTTGCTATTCACATCGACCTTTTTGGTTGCGATTGGTTGGCAAACAAGCTGGTTGCTGATTTTTATGTTTCATCTGACCTGCATGGTTGCGATGGAAAATAAAGCCACGATCACGCCAGAATTTAATTATGTAATTTCAGGTTATTTGTTACTCGTGTTTGGTGAAGTTATTTACCTGTATTATAAATTTCCTCGACCTAAAAATGAGGCGTGTTGAAAATTGATTTTGGTTCCCGCCACGCTGGATGTTTGATCCGGAGTGTCCATTAGGATGGGGTAAACTGGCGATACACGAATGTCAATGAAACCAAGGAGACGAAGCGATGAATCAGAATAAGGTGAGCATCAGAGACCGGCGAGATTCGTTCTCTCGACTGAAGTTTCCATCCATTTGTTGTTTAGTGTTGGTGACGGCGGGTTTGCAAGGTTGTGACGTTTCAGAGAGTGGCGGTATTGAACGATCGTTAAAAGTGGACGACGCAGCTGTTGCAACCGTTGTCGATTCACCGGAATTGGCTCAACCCCAACCCGTGAATGATTCAGAAAATCGCCCAGCAGTAGCCTCGGCAAACGCCGATACCGTTGTGCGTGTTCAGGAAGACGGCAAACCAAGTGATATGCCAAAGCCTTCATCGGAAAATTCCGTCACTGACGCGGTTGAGGATGATTCGGTATTATCAAAAGCAGGCAAGATGGTCGGTGATGCTGCATCGAAGAGTGTCAAATCGGCCTCCGATGCCGGACAGTGGGTTCAAGAAAAGCTTGGCGATGCGACCAAGACGGGGTCTCAGTCCGCTTCGGATACATGGGAGTGGGCGAATGAAACTTTTGAGTCGCTAAAGTCTCAGGGGCTAACTTCGGCGCAAACCACTTCTCAATGGCTTGGGCAAGACTGGAAAAACATGGAGTCCTGGCAATACCAAATTGTTGTTTTGGAAGGCGAACCGACTGAAGTTGCAAAAAAATTAAACGAGTTTGGAGAGCAGGGCTGGGAGTGTTTTGAGGTTACGGAAACCGGTCCCTCTTCGACCAAGTTTTATCTGAAAAAACCGACGTTTAGTTACCTGCGTCAATTGCCATTCAAAGACGTTATTAAACTGGTACCATTGATGAACGCGGGTGAAAAGTAAGCGGTTGTTCCCAGCGGCGGAAGTTGGGTAAACCCCTGAACCACGGACTGTCAATCGACCGGGCGTTTGCGTGGGGCGGAAGTAACCTGCGTCTCAATGAGTTGGTTTAATGAAACGGGTTGGCGGCATGCTTGGTGAGAACCCGAATCTTTCCCTGTTTCGGCAACAAGCGGCGACTATGAGTCGAACGGGAGTTCATGCCCCATTTTATCTCGCTTCGTTGCAAGGTACTTCTCGTTGTGCTCATTTACCGGCGGTAAAATCGGGACTTGATCAACCACTTTCAAATCGAACCCTCGAAGATTAAACGCTTCTGTCTTTTTCGGGTTATTGGTTAGCAAGCGGACGTTTTTAAGCCCGAGGTCTTTTAGGATCTGAATTCCGATACCGTAGTCACGAATATCCGCTTTGTGTCCAAGTGCGTTGTTGGCTTCGACGGTATCGAGTCCGCCATCTTGCAAAGCATAGGCCTTGATTTTTTCGGTTAGGCCGATGCCGCGTCCCTCTTGCGGAAGATAGACCAGAACGCCATGTCCTTCTCGGGCAATCATTTTCAAAGCAAGTTCAAGCTGGTCGCCGCAATCGCATCGAAGCGATTGAATTAAGTCTCCCGTAAAACAACTGCTGTGCATGCGAACTAGCGGGGCGAGCTCCTGTTTGTGGGGTTCGCCCATTACAATCGCGATGGGTTCCTGCGACTCGTACTGAACACGATAGGCAATAATATTAAAATCGCCATAACGCGTGGGCAGCTTTGCAGTAGCTTCTTGCGAAACAAGCTTTTCACTAACGCGACGGTGTGCGATTAGATCTTCGATCGTGATGATGCAGAGTTCGTTTTCGTCTGCAATTTCCATCAGTCGGTCACGGGTGGCGCGGTTG
>JAPOIJ010000298.1 GCA_029979005.1 Planctomycetota bacterium
CACGCAGTTTTTGGCAAAGCTACTTTCGGTCACCCTTTTTCTGTGACAGCTGGTTGGAACCGGAACCACAAGATTCCATTACGGAGCGGCTTCAGCAACGCACTTTTTTTCGATGGTTGGAACATCGTTGGATTTTGATCGGTTCAATGGCTACTTTGTTGTACAGCATAGGTGGCCTTACCTACGTAGTTTGGGGGCTGTGCGTTCGTGTTGCCGTGTCGGCGAATGTATTTGCGTGTTTTGACTATTTCTGCCATTCTCCGAAATGGGGCCGGCAGCGCTTCCATCTTGTCGGAGGTGCTTGTGATGGACGAAACAATTGGCTGATCGGTCTTCTTACCAGCGGCGAGGGTTGGCATAACAATCACCACGCAATGCCGAGATCTCCACGAATGGGAATTGGGCGGTTCGAATTCGACCTTGGTTATGTAATGATTCTTGGCATGCAAAGGGTTGGCTTGGTGTGGGAGCTAGTCGACCAAGATAATTCACTCAAATCAAACGTCTGGGTAACGGAGGATTCGTAGGAATTTCGGATTCACTTCTTCCGGGAAAGGATGGCAATTTGAGATTCACGCACGTGCATTTTGTTTCTTCCAAGAACTCATTAGCCCCGTTGCGAGTCCTTGTGGCCGCCTCCAGTTGAAATTTCATTCTCAGAGCTTTCCTATGGAGTAGTGCGATGTTCGCAACAAGATGCGCTAAACAGATAAGAAGTGGAGCCAACTGCAAAACGGGGGTAACTTCTCAGCTAAAATGTCGATTTTTCCGGGATTTTTCGACACCGGTAAATAGCTCGCGAGGCTCATAACCTCGAGGTCGCAGGTTCAAATCCTGTCCCCGCAACTTTCTTCAGACACCGCCAAATCAGTAGCGATTGATGCACGCCGGCGGTCGGCACGCAGCCTTAGTTTCCCATGAAATTCGGTAATTTACCGGATTCGGTTCAAAACTAGGTAGTTCCATGTCCTCAAAGATCGCAGCTCGCGTTCCGAGTTATCGTCTCCATAAAGCGTCTGGTCAGGCTGTCGTTACGATTAATGGTCGTGACCATTACTTAGGTAAGTGGAATACAGCCGCAGGAAAGGCTAAATACGATCGAGTTATTGCCGAATATTTGGCCAATGGTCGGCAACTCAAGAGCGAAGACGAAAAAACGGTTGAGTACGTCACCAATGCATATCTTGTATTTGCCCAACAATATTACCGTAAGAATGAAACGGTAACTCGTGAGTTTGGCTGTATCAGCGAAGCCTTAAAGATTGTTAGGTACTTATACGGTCCTTTAATAGCTGACCAATTTGGCCCACTGGCATTGAAGGCTGTTCGACAATGCATGATCGAAAAGGGGTGGAGTCGAGGTTATATCAATAAGTCAATTGGAAGGGTGCGAAGATGTTTCAAGTGGGCGGTTGAGAATGAGCTAGTCCGATCTAATTTGTTTCACGGTTTGATGGCTGTTTCCGGCTTGAGGAAAGGCCGGTCAGTTGCGAGAGAACCCGACCCAGTAATGCCCGTCGATCCGTTAACCGTGGAGAAAACTCTATGCCATTTATCATCCGTCGTAGCTAATATGGTTCATTTTCAGCGATTCACGGGGTGTCGCCCGCAAGATGTTTGCAATTTACGTCTTCAAGAAGTCGATACGTCTGATTCTATTTGGCTATACCGTCCTGAAACTCACAAGACAGAACACCTTGGCCGAAAAAGGGTCATTCCGATTGGTCCACGTTGCCAAGACGTGTTGCGTCCTTATTTGAACTCAGACAGTGCCATGTTTTGTTTCCGACCAACTGACGCGGTAAATTGGCGTCGCAAGAAGTCATTTGAAAACAGGAAGACCAAATTGTCCTATGGGAACGCGCCCGGAACGAACCGAAAACGACAACCTCAAAGAGTAGCAGGAGAGAAATACACTACAGCAAGTTATCGACGCGCTATTCACCGAGCTTGTGATGCTGCATTTCCAATTCCATTCGCTCTTTCCAGGCTAGAGGGAGAGAGTAAAAAGGATTGGCAGAAAAGGCTTACCGTTAACGAGCTTTTAAAAGTTCGCAAGTGGCAGTCAAGGCATCGCTGGTCACCGAATCAGTTGCGTATTTCAGTTGGCACTGAAATACGCAAACGGTTTGGGCTCGAGGCTGCTCAGGTTATTCTTGGTCATGCTTCAGCTGATGTAACGCAAGTTTATGCGGAGCGGGATTTATCTAAGGCGATCGAGATTATGCGAGAAGTTGGATAGAATTTAGGTCGATTTCTTCTGCAGCACGCCTGGTTTGACTTCTTTCTAGAATTGCGGTCCACCTCCCCCAGAATCCTAACCACGCCCCTCCGTCCCTTCGCATAGGTTCCAAAAGTTAGCCTGAGGTTGCGCGAGATGAAAATGGGTGTGAAGGTGGGTGAGGAACTGTTAGGTGGCTGACTTGGTCGAGGTTTTAGTGGGAAGGCTGTTCTGGTTCAATTAATAAATTATAAAGTTCAATTGCTTCGGCTATGTGTTTTTCGACAATGTCGGCCGTTAAGAAGAGAGCTGGAAGGGTAAAGAGGAGGGCATTTAGTTTGCACTCTACGCATAAATTCGGGTGTGACAAAAAGAACGGGATTGCTTCCACGTTAAAGAATTTTCGGAAATGCTCCTCGTCTGACGAGCTCACTAAAAAGCGATCGGAGAACTCCGGATATTTATTAAAGTCGATGTCATGCCAGCCAATCCCGATAGCATGGTCAAGTTTATCGAGGAAAGATTCTGGCTCAATGCGAAACTCCGGGCACACGAGAGCTTTCGATCGCAACAATAAATACGCATTTTGCCTGCCGTGTTTTCCGCTTTCGCGGACATCGAAAATTGAAATATAAATTTTTCCAGTATTGCCTTCAATGAGGTTGGTGATCCAAAAGCTTTTCCAAAATCTCTTTCGCCTGGTTGGGAAGTTAAAACGGTCGAGTTGATTGAGAAGCAGTTGACTTCCCTTTGGAGAAAACTTCAATCCCATCTTTTTGGCGATTTCTTGGAGGCCTTTCGTTCGTACCTTATC
>JAPOIJ010000276.1 GCA_029979005.1 Planctomycetota bacterium
AAGCAGTATAACCGGCCTTGACACCATCAACTCGCCAAACACCGTGAGTATCAGTCACATCTCCGGTGCCCGTTGCATCGATGCATTGGACGCGTCCAAATTCGGTATTATCTATATTGTCCTCACCATGGGACATATAAACGTAGTCACCGACGACGACTGGAGTTGTATTCAAACCACGAAGAGACATTTTGAATGACCAGAGCGGTTTCCCTGTTCTCGCATTAAGCGAGTAAACATGCCCATCACAGTTTCCGCCAATTAATTGACGCTGGCCCTTAATGACCGCAACCACGGGAACTGAATAATTAGTATCCTTTGGAGGACCACCCGGAGCCGAAACCCATTGTAAGTCACCTGTCTTCTTATCGAATGCATAATAAAAATGGCGTGGCGACGGGCCTTTGGTTACACCCCAGTTCGTCGCCATAAAGCTCAATATTAATCGATCCTCATCGATAATTGGAGTTTGGGTTCGACCACCATAACCAGAAATCTTGCCGTACTTTTCTGCCAGCGAAATCTCCCAGACCTTTTCGCCATCACCGGTATAGCATCGCAATATTCCACTAACCGAGTGAACGTAGACGTGACCTGTTTCCTTATCGCCGCACATGGACGCCCAGCCAACGCGCGGTGCCGGGATATCAGTCTGGAAAACATTAAACACATCGCGCCACAGTTCTTTACCCGTTTTCAAGTCCCAACAGATTACCTGCTCTCGAGCGTTAACTTTTTCATCGGGATCATTGACGTCATCGTCCGTCCGGCAATTGAGGTAAACCTTTCCATTAAGCACGATGGGAGTGGCCCGCCCGCCGACCTCCGACATCCAAGCTACGTTTTTGCTCGGTTCGAGCGACCACTCATCAGGAAGATTGGTAGCTCGCGAGATACCGTTTTGCTCTGGACCGCGCCATCCCGCCCAGTCCTGAGCAGACGTTAAACTGGTCATGGCGCCGGTCACAACAAGGACCCCGACCATCAACAGCGAAAACTGAATCGATCTATTGTGCCTACAACAACGATTGGCAGGTGTAAGGAGATGAACCGCTTTTTGCATTTTCGGTACCTGAGAGTTGAAAAATGGTTAGATTGTTTGTTGTCTTAACAGGAGTAGCGAGGGATTGAACCTTGGCTCGCTTCCGCGGAAGTAACCGCCGAAGCGGTTTATCGCCATATTGAGCGACGCTTCCCTCTGCTCTGCAACCAATAATTTAATATCCAACGAAGTGTTTTACCATGCCGAAGCGGTTTATTATAAATTTATTGACCCTCGAAAAACGGTTGCACCGCCATTCAAACTTTTTGATGTAATTTGTCTAACTTATCCTGTTCAATTCCCTCATTGGGACGAATCTATTTAAACGCTAAATAGTTCATGAAAAGCAAAAAAGAAGCCGCTTAAATCATAAATTTGCCATCATCCAAAACCTAACTGGCTTAGGCTAGGTGTTGATTGCTCAGAAGAACGAACTTCTAACCAATCAGACCTGCCCTTCCAGCCTTTGTAACGAGAGAAATTCTGAAAGACGTCAATCTTATGGCCACTCCCCAATATCCCAACACACGGATGCGTCGCGTTCGACAAACTGCCTGGTCTCGTAACCTCGTTTCGGAAAACCAACTCAGCGTCAGCGATCTGATTTGGCCGGTATTTGTCCAACCGGGAGAAGGAAAGTCTGACGCAGTTGAGTCAATGCCTGGAGTCTACCGCTACTCCATTGATCGATTGATCGACTCGGTTCGGGAGGCTCACGGTCTTGGAATACCCGCGATTGCAATCTTCCCTCAAACCGATCCTTCCAAGAAAACTGAGAATGCGGAAGAGGCGATCAACCCGGACAATCTAGTTTGTCAAACTGTGGCCGCGATCAAGAGCGAAGTTCCCGATATTGGAATCATCTGCGACGTTGCGCTTGACCCTTACACCTCGCATGGTCAGGACGGCTTAGTTCGCGATGGAATTGTCATTAACGACGAAAGTGTGGAAATGCTCTGCGAGCAGGCACTCGTACAGGCTCGAGCCGGTTGCGACATTATCGCACCTTCGGACATGATGGACGGACGCATTGGTGCGATCCGCTCCGCGTTGGACCAAGCCGGTTTTGAAAACGTCATGATCATGAGTTATGCAGCCAAATACGCATCGGCGTTTTACGGGCCGTTTCGGGATGCCATTGGTTCCAAATCCAATTTAAAAGCCGGCAATGTTTCAGGCGGTGGGAAACAGACCTATCAAATGAATCCGGCCAATACAGATGAGGCTATTCGCGAAGTACAGCTCGACATTACCGAAGGAGCTGACATGGTGATGGTCAAGCCGGGAATGCCGTATCTCGACATCGTCCAAAGAGTCAAATCCACATTCGGCGTTCCCACATTCGCCTACCAGGTCAGCGGGGAGTATGCCATGTTGATGGCGGCCGTCAAAAATGGCTGGCTCGAGCACGAAGCGGTGATGCTGGAGAGTTTGTTAGGTTTTAAACGGGCCGGTTGTGATGGTGTGCTAACCTATTTTGCAATCGAAGCAGCACGTCGGCTGCAACAAAGCTGAGGCAAACCACGCTCAGCACATTCCCCAATTTACAATTAAAAGAACCCGCCGGATGGCGGGTTCCTTTAACAACCGAATTGGCTTGAAAACAAGTCCGATTGCATCCGAGCTAAAAGTCGCATGCCGCGACGAACCATGAGAACGTCAAACCTGATTTTCAAATTGCAACAACTGAAAATGCATACTTGAATCAGTTTTCTTCGCTTTTAACGACCCCGTGTCCCCGGGAATTCCACCCTGACTACCACCGCGTGTACTTGGAGGAACGTTGGGAATTCGAGCATTCGGGTCTGGTTCGTATGCCTTGGTGCACCCGGCTATAGAAACTCCCGAGAAAACCAGAACACCAGACAACATTAAAACGCTACCGTATCTCGTTACAATATTCTTCATAATTCCTGCCGATATACAAACAATAAACCAAACGATAATTTTCCACGTTCGCAGACAAATCTACTCAGACAAATCCACTTAATCACATTTCTGCAAAACTCAGGTTGAAAAATAAATCGCACAAAACAATGTCCCGGCGTTGAAGCAGATCAGCTCATTCCAAATCTGCAACAACGCCAAAACTAACATTTCGATTAACGGTAATCCAAACCCACCTCCGCGCCGGCTCGCGTGGCCATTTTTTCTAAAACTGACATCTCAAAGCCATTGCTGCCGTTATTGGGATTGTCCATATCGTACGAGATAAACTGAGTGCTACCATCCGCGAGCCCCCAGGTTGCACCGCCGGGATGACTACTCCAGAAGTGGAAACGATGGATATTACCTGGACTGCGAGGATCTCCTGGTCGGAAGTAATCCGTTTCATAACCATTTGGATCTGCGCCCCAACCAACACCAATTCGTTCATGAACTCCGAGAACGACGTCAGCCTCACCTTGTGCATTGTCGCCCGCACCAGCCCACTGCCAACCGTACTGCAAATCCTTGGCCGGTGTTCTTTCACCAATCATCAAAGTATTGGAAGTACCATCGGTAACCATTCCCATGGTTACTTTTGAATTGACGTAGATCATGCCATCTTGCCCGCCGGTCGCCAGATAACTATCGCGGCCACTTACTCCGAGATAGGATGTCACCGCCACTTGAATATCCTCATTCCCAGGGTCTACCCACTTTTCGTCGCCACGTTGATCGGAGGGGCAAACGAACGTGGCACAACTGACCCTTAAAATTGTGTCCCCGTTTGGCATAAACTGCCCCCATGGCCACGACGCACCTCTGGC
>JAPOIJ010000251.1 GCA_029979005.1 Planctomycetota bacterium
CCGTTTTCGACTCATTGTGGTGCTTGCTTTTATTGTGGAATCGGTTTGACGTCTCGCTGTACTGAGGGTGGTTTATTTGGTTGGGTGGAAGGCGGCGTCGGCCTTGAAGGTTGTCAAAGCGAATATGTTCGTGTACCACTCGCGGACTCAACATTGATGCCTTTGCCTGTCGGCTTGTCAGATGAAAGTGCTCTGTTATTGGGCGATAATTTTTCAACTGGTTACTTTTGTGCCGAGATGGCTCAGGTAGAGCCTGGCGGTACCTATCTTGTGATCGGTTGCGGCACGGTAGGGTTGTTGGCGATTTTATCCGCGATTGATATGGGAGCAAAACAGGTATTTGCCATGGATCCCGTCGTGGAAAGGCGGGTGATTGCCGAATCGCTTGGAGCAATTCCGTTAGACGCCAATGCCGCTGGGCGAGATAGCGTCCTGACTGCGACATTAGGCCGTGGAGCTGATTCCGTGATGGAGTTAGTAGGGCTTCCGGAAGCGCAAAAGATGGCCTTTGATTGCTTACGCCCGGGAGGAATCATGTCCGTCATCGGTTGTCATTGCACGCCAAATTTCAGCTTCAGCCCTGTCCAAGCCTATGATAAAAATCTTACCTACCGGTCTGGCCGGTGTCCGGCTGGACATTACATGCGTTTGCTGGTGGATCGGGTTGCACGTGGCGAGTTTGATTTGTCTCCGTTTATTTCACATCAATTTGGAATTGAGGAAGCGGAGAGAGCGTACCAGGTATTCTCGACGAGAGCCGAAGGTTGCCTGAAAGCTGTGTTTTGTTTCGACTAGCCCAACAAGTGTGACGTAACTTGGAAGACAAAGAGGCAGTGGCGGCAATTTAGAGTTGGACTCCCCTGCCCTTTTGACGCTGGGCATTTGCTTAACAGGAACACCGCTTAGTTTTGAGATTGATATTGAGTCCAGATTGCAGACAGGCAATCTGCGGCGCCAAGTTCAATTTTAAAATCGACAAGATGGGATACGGCGGTTTCGGATGGATTGATTTCAACCGTAGGAATGCCGGTTTGTTGCGCGTGCCAGATAGGTTCGCTGATGTAGGGGAAGTAACTGCTTGTCCCGATACTCAGAACCAGATCAAAAGGGATTCGGGTTTCCCTGTAGAGTATGTTTATTTCTTTTTCAGGAAGTGATTCTTCGAATAGCACAATGTTGGGGCGAAGCGTCGCTTCGCAAAGCGGGCATTGGGGCGGGATTTTTATGTCAGTATAATCGGCTTGTTTTGTTTGGAAGTCGCAAGAAGTGCAATGTAGACGGTACATGTTTCCATGGATTTCGATGACGTTTTTTGATCCTGCAGTGCTGTGAAAGCCGTCGACATTCTGGGTCAGAATCCAAAACCGCTCAAATTCTTGTTCCATCAAAGCAAGAGTCTTGTGGGCGGGATTTGGGCTGGCACCTCGAGCCCCCCGTTCAATCTCGGCGAGATATTTCCATGTGATCTCGGGACGGGTTTGGAACATTGAACCAGAGAGGGCGGATTCGATAGGCATTCCGTCCTCGGTTAGTTTGTTTTGATAAATGCCGCCGAATCCCCGATACGTAGGCAGGCCTGAATCGGCTGAACAACCAGCACCCGTAATAACGAAAACATGGTTGGCGCGCTGTAAAAGTTTGGCTACTTCGTGTATTTGTTCTTCGGTGGAAAGTGGCAATGGGATTCCTTGTTACCAAAGCGATGTATCTGTCAACTCGAATAAAACTGCACTGTTCACCTCACCGCTGAGGTCGAAAGTTTGCTGCTTTTAGGTGAGGTTATCTTACGACACCAATTAAGAAGCTGAAGGTTTGTTCCTCGTCTCCAGTGGCCGATGCAACCGGGAATGCGAAGTCAAATGCGAGCGGAGCTCCCAGACCTGCATAGGGAACTTGAACTCGCAAACCAAAGCCTGGCGCGACGCGAAAACTATCGGAGTGTAATTCAACGCTCTCTTCCACCGTGCCAAAATCAACAAACGTAACACCGTGGACCATGTCGCCTTGGGTTAGCGGGAAAGAATATTGAAGAGAATTGAGCCATTGGAATGCACCGCCAACACGAACCCCTCCTTCAATTGGAGAGACGCCGCGGAATTTAAATCCACGCAAGGAAGAAATTCCGCCCGCAATATAGTTCTCGAAGATGGGGGTTGAGTCGCCAGAGAATCCCAGCTTAGTACGGAATTCTAAAATGTGTCGACCGGAACCATCGGGGCGTTGATAGATGGTTCGATAGTTTCTGAAATCGATTTCGCCCCGTGAGTAACTATAGTCACCGAACGCCTGGGTAAATTTTAATCCAAGATACGACCCGACACCCGTAAGGTAGGGAAACACGCGTGTGTCATAAACGAGGCCAACACTTGCCAAAAAAAGGTCGCTGTTTCCCTCTGCCGCATTAAGTTGAGCTGAAGTATTGACTCTTAGATTATCAATTTTCACTGTCTCCATCCGGAGGCCGTAGTTAATTGACAAATAATCGTTCAACTCACGACCGAATCCAACTCGGCCTCCCAAGCGTCGCTCGTCGTAGTCAAAATAGTCTCGATTGAAAAGGTAGCCACTAAGGCTGAGACTGTAATTGCTATTTCGAAAATAGGGATTTGTCCAACTCACGAGATAGCGTTCGAGCTCGGTGCCGGGAACTGCTTCGACTCTGAATTGTTGACCCGCACCCGACCAGGCACGGCGATTCTGCGCCTGGTTGACTCTACGAGGCCAGGCCGTGATGTCAAAGTCTTTTTCATCGAATATTAATTGGCCAACAAGGCTGTTGTCAGATCCATAAGTGGCTCCGACGCTTAATCGCTGGGTAGGTGTGCGAGGTACGGTGACATCGAGATCGAGGACGCCGAACTGACTGTTAGGAAGTGTTTGATTTGGTACGGCTGAATTGGGAGGCGGAGTGGGAGAGTAGTAAGGTTGTGAGAGGTTGGCGGGTGGCTGCCCTAAATTTAAAGTAGGTTGGACTGCGTTCGGTTGCTGGACCGGTGGGCTGATGATTTGCCCAAGAGATCCAGGCTGTGCAGTCGAGCCTCCGGGGGCTTGGAACGGAGAAGGCTGCGCTCCGGGAAACTGAAACGTAGCTGGTTGAAATGCTGGTTGTCTTGGGGGAGCCGGATAAGGGTAGGTAGCAGGCGGACTTTGAGTTTGTCCAGATGTTGTGGACGGTAGCAAAGCGGAGAAGCAGAGCGTCAAGTACAGGCAAGTTGCCATTCCCAGTCGTAACGGGAGGCGGGATTTAACAGCGCCGTTTTTTGATGGAATTGGTTTCAATCGAATGCCCACACGACTACCGCAATACGCCTAAGTAAAAGCTGAATACTTTCTCGTCGTCGCCTTCCGCTGATGCAACCGGAAACGCAAAGTCGAATGCGAGAGGCGCTCCGATCCCCGCGCCTGGCATTGAAACACGAAAACCGAATCCAGGGGCGACGCGAAAGTTGTCAGCTGTGATTTCAATATCTTCTTCGACTGTACCATAGTCGCAAAACAAAACACCCTTGACGCTGTCACTGGCAGTGATTGGAAACATATACTCAACGCTGTTCAGCCATTGGAATTCACCACCAACGCGGACACCACCTTGCAACGGGGATGCGCCGCGGAAGTCAAATCCGCGGAGAGTTGAAAAACCACCTGCAAAATAGTTTTCAAAAATTGGAGTTGAGTTGCCAGTGAAGCCAAGTTTGGTTCCAAAGCTGACAGTGTGGCGTCCCGAGCCATCCGGTCGTTGGTACAACAGTTTGTAAGTTTTTAAATCTATATCTCCGCGAGAATACGAGTAATCTCCAAATGCTTGTGAGAAGTTGAGCGTAAATAATGAGCCGGTGGTGGCTTGCATTATGTTGTCGCGAGTATCGCGAACGATTCCAACATTGGCTAAGTAGAGATTACTTGTCCCCAAAGAGTTGTTTAATTCTGAGGATGTGTCGAGTCGTGGATTGTCGACAGTAACACTTTCCAGGCGGATACCTGAGTTGATGGAAAGGTAAGGAGTCAATTGTCGACCGATGGCGAACTTTCCACCAGCACGATGCTCATCCCAGTCAAAATAGTTTCGATCGAACAAATAGGCTGAGGCGTTCAGGGTGATTTCGGAACCAAGAAGGTTGGGTTCGGTGATACTTACCAGATATCTTTCAAGATTTGCACCGGGGACTAATTCAAGTCGGAAGGTCTGGCCCCCACCCCGCCAAGCAGTGCCGTCTGTAATTTCTCTAAAACTACGGGGCCACCGCATAATATCAAAGTTCTTTTCATCAATTGTGAACTGTCCTACGATTCCATTTTCGGAGTTGTAGGCGCCACCAAAGTTGAACCGACCGGTTTGAGTATCCGAAACATAAATGTCAACGTCAGCCCGTTCAAAATAGCTGTCGGGAGTCCAGTCTGAAGCGACTCCACCCCGCTCGTATGGCTGAATTAGCGGGTTCATTTCATTGGGGGAGCCAACGTTAGGAGATGCTAATCCGTTTCCGATCGGCAATTTCCCTGGAACGACATTTTCTGGGTACTGAGCCTGAACAACTTTTGATTTGTCCTCGTCTTGATCTTGAGCGAGTTGGTTGGGAGATGCTTGAGAAACTGGAAAAGAATTGCGGTTTGAATCTTGGTCTGGGCTCTGGGCTCTAATCAAGACAGGTGAGTGCGCTGGTTCCGATGAGTTATTTATCGAGCGAGTTGTCGTCGAGAATGATTTCCGGGCTGATTCACTCGATGAACTTGCGATTTTGTCTTGGTTGGCAAATGGAGGTGTTGGTTTTCCGGCGATACC
>JAPOIJ010000054.1 GCA_029979005.1 Planctomycetota bacterium
CTTAAAATGGCGACCTGAAATAGCAAGACTGACCCATCAATCGGAGTAAAGTGATGCAACATCTTAAGCCACTATTCGCATTTGCCACTGTCTCATTGGTCTTAATTGGCCTTTCCGAGGCGCAAGAAAATTCGGCCTATACCTCCGTCATCAGCTTCTCAAAAAATCCAGCGACACAAGACTTAATCGTTGTCGAAGAAGACATTGAGATGGCCGAAGTTCCTTGTGAAGCATGTGAATTAGGTAGCACTGGGTCGCGAACCAGATTTGGTAACGGCAAACACATACAACGCTGGAAGAAAGTTCACGCCAAAGCGAAAGAGCACGCAGCGACAGTATCAGCTCGCAACGACGCGTGGCCCAAACCTTTCGACTGTGCCGATCGACAACTGTACACATCGATGTGGGCTCCAATGATCAACAAGGGATTCGAAGAGCAATGTGTTTTGACTTCAAATCACTTTGATCCCGTCACCGGTAAATTGAACACCTTCGGGAATCATACCGTTGCAGGTATCATGAACAATATGCCGCAGGCTCGCCGGACCGTTTTCATCCACAGAGACACCGACGCCAAACTCAACCAACAGCGAATGCGGATGGTCAAAGAAACCATCACCACATTCTACGGAACAGACAAATTGGCCAAAATCGAATTTTCGAACGAACTTCCTGTGAAGCTGCGTGGAGCTGAGGCGGAAAAAATTACAGAACTTTGGTACGCAGGAAAGCCAGCACCGATCATTCCAATTGCCTCAGGTACCGAATCACTTGATGCGACAGTCACAAACCGCTGATCAACCGGCTTTTCCCTAATTGACGGCTCAGTCGTCTTTCCCGTATAAAAATAAGCCTAGCGAAACCTCGCTGGGCTCATTTTTTAATGCGAACTTCTTGGTTTGCTCTACCCTCAAGATCTTCAAAAGTCGGCGGTTTTACCTGATGGATAAAAAAACAAAAAAGAAACTCGAAGTTCTTCGTCAGCGACTTGAGAAGACCCAAAAAATTCTTGCCGCCGCCCGACAACAGACCGACGAGGCTGATGAGGTCGAAAAGATCGAGCAGCAAATCTCTGACATTAAGGCGGAAATCTCAAAGTTGAAAAATTCGAAATAGGATTGGAGCGACCGTTCCTATTTCAGGCTGTTTTCCATCAATCTCCGTTTATTTAATTAGTTAAGTGTTCGGCTTCCTCAACATCAACAAACCGCCCCACGTCACCTCGCGCGGGGCCGTCAATGCGATTCAAAAACTGATTAAACCGACTCGTGTCGGCCATGCAGGAACGCTTGACCCTTTGGCCACCGGTGTGCTCGTGCTTTGCGTTGGACCTGCGACAAGACTGACGCGATTTATTCAAGATCAACCCAAGGTCTATTTGGCAGAATTTGAACTCGGCGTCACTTCCGACACGGAGGATCGTTACGGTGAAAAAAGTATTGTGCCATTTGCTTCTGAGATATCAGCGGAAGCGTTGGCTGACGTCCTCCCTTCGTTTACTGGCAAAATCCTCCAAAGACCTCCTGCATTTTCCGCTTTAAAAGTTCAGGGGAAGCGAGCGTATACACTTGCACGGCAAGGCAAAGACGTTCAACTCAAGCCACGTGAGATTGAGGTTTACGATCTTCAATTAGTCAATTTCTCCTTTCCAAAATTTCAACTTCGCATTCACTGCGGAAGCGGTACCTATGTCCGGTCTCTTGGTCGTGACATCGCCAAAAAACTCGGCACCGGCGCGATCATGACGAGCCTGGGCCGCCTCGCCATCGGCGACTTTAAATTGGAAAATGCGCTTAACCTGGATGATCTCACAAAAGAAAATCTGGAAGAACATTTAATGAATGCTGCAATCCCCCTAGAACAATTTGAGTCCATTCAAATCCCCCTGGAACAAATTCAGCGATTCGCAAATGGCCACACTTGGTCATTTGATACACCCCGCCCATGGGAAATGGTGAAAGCCATTGATCCCGAAGGCCGTTTGGTTGCAATTCTCCAGCGTAAAACCGATACACTTTTTACGCCGGCCATTAATTTTTCTCATTATTGGATTGAACGCGGATTGAACTAATCCCTTTTCCGCCTTCGGTCGACTGAAGCAAATATTACTGGCGGACTGACCTAGTTTTTCAAATTGCCATCGAAACGATCGTAATTCAACCGCCCAACCGATTACTGCCGACACCCTTGAAAGGATGCCACGCTTCAGTGATCTTTCCAGCCGACTCATCCTGTCGGCGGTTGACAGTAAATTCAGGAATCTCCACAATATTGTGAAGTAAAACATCATCTAATAGGCCAAATAATGAGCTCAAAATTTAACGCGTTCGGTGCCCGAGACACATTCCAAACTGACGGCCAAGACGTCGGGATTTTTCGCCTTTCGTCGCTTCAAGATCAAGGTATCGGTCAGATTGACCGGCTTCCCTACTCGATCCGGGTGCTTCTTGAGTCCGTGCTACGAAACGTCGACGGAGTGACGGTTCACGAGGAGGATGTTCACAGTCTCGCGACGTGGAATGCGGAATCGCCTGCCAAGGTTGAAATTCCTTACAAACCCGCCCGAGTCGTCCTTCAGGATTTCACGGGCGTCCCCGCCGTTGTCGATCTGGCCGCAATGCGATCCGCCATGGCTCGACTCGGAGGTGACCCAAAGAAAATCAACCCACTAATTCCCGTAGACTTAGTGATCGATCATAGTGTTCAGGTTGACCAGTTTGGCAGTCACGCCGCACTCGATTTGAACGTCGAACTCGAATTTAAGCGCAACCGCGAACGCTATGAATTTTTACGTTGGGGGCAAAAAGCCTTTGACAACTTCCGCGTTGTGCCACCAAACGTCGGCATTGTCCATCAGGTCAATCTTGAATTTTTGGCCAAGGGAGTCTTTACTCGAGAGGATGACGCCGGGCTGGTTGCTGTTCCTGATACGCTGGTCGGCACGGACAGCCACACTACCATGATCAATGGACTGGGTGTTCTCGGTTGGGGAGTCGGAGGTATCGAAGCCGAAGCAGCAATGCTAGGGCAACCCATCTATATGTTACTGCCGGAGGTCATTGGTTTTGAATTAGTTGGTCAAATCCCACCGGGCACCACGGCAACCGATCTCGTTCTAACTGCTACTGAACAATTGCGAGCAGCCGGAGTCGTTGGCAAGTTCGTCGAATTTTTCGGAGAGGGCGTTGCGACCATGTCGCTTGCCGACCGCGCCACACTCGCCAACATGGCTCCAGAATACGGAGCGACAATGGGCTTTTTCCCAATGGATCAAGTCACCCTTGATTACATGCAACGGACTGGACGAAGCGAAACCGAGGTTGAACTCGTTGAACGTTACACGAAAGAACAGGGGCTCTTTAAGACTGCGGATTCTCCACAGCCGAACTTCACGAGAACTCTTAAGCTTGACATGGCTTCGGTTGAACCTTCACTAGCCGGGCCGAAACGTCCACAGGACAGAATTACGCTTTCTGCGATGAAGCAATCATTCAACGATTCGCTTCAGGCTCCGGTAGGCCACTCAGGTTTCGGCCTTAATGAAGCAGATTTGAAGCGAAGTGCGACGGTAGAAAACGGCGAAGAATCAAGTGAGATTTCGCACGGCGCGGTCGTCATCGCGGCTATTACCAGCTGCACTAACACCAGCAATCCTTCGGTCATGATCGCAGCCGGGCTTTTAGCGAAAAAAGCCGCAGCCCTGGGAATGAAAGTCCCACAGCATGTTAAGACAAGTTTGGCACCGGGCTCACGCGTCGTTACGGACTACCTCGATCAAGCAGGCCTGACTGAGTCGTTGGAATCACTTGGGTTCCATACCGTGGGATACGGTTGCACATCCTGCATCGGTAACAGCGGGCCACTACCGGCACCGGTGTCCACTGCCATCACCACAGGCGAGCTTGTTGCCTCGAGTGTCCTTAGCGGCAATCGTAACTTTGAGGGTCGAGTCAACCCCATGACCAAAGCGAATTATCTGGCAAGCCCACCGCTGGTCGTCGCCTACGCACTTGCGGGCACAACCGACATCGATCTCATTAATGAACCGCTTGGCTCCGGAACCGATGGCGATGTGTTCCTGAAAGACGTATGGCCTTCTCAAGATGAAGTCAGCAGTGTGATGGATGCCAACGTAACGGCTGAGATGTTCCAGAAACAATACTCCAATGCATTCGATTCCAACGAAATGTGGAATCGAATCGAAACAGGAGAAGGCGACCTGTACGAATGGTCTCCGAAAAGTACATACATTCAGGAACCTCCCTTCCTGGCCCAGATGACGCCGGAAGTTTCCAACATTGCCCCGATCATGGGTGCTCGATGTTTAGCACTGCTTGGTGACTCGGTCACGACAGATCACATTTCGCCGGCTGGCGCAATCGCGAAAGACGGTCCTGCAGGACGTTATCTCCAAGAAAACAATGTCGAACAACGCGACTTCAACAGTTACGGATCGCGACGCGGCAACGACCGAGTGATGGTGCGAGGAACGTTTGCGAATATTAGAATTCGAAATCAACTCGCACCGGGAACCGAGGGCGGAGTTACGACCTACGTACCAACAGGTGAGGAAATGTCGATCTATGACGCCTCCATTAAATACCAAGAGAACGGTACTCCTCTGGTCGTCCTCGCGGGAACTGAATACGGAACCGGCAGCAGTCGCGACTGGGCAGCCAAAGGCACGATGATGCTCGGTGTTCATGCTGTCATTGCCGCGTCTTACGAGCGAATCCATCGCAGCAACCTTGTCGGTATGGGAATTCTTCCGCTTGAATTCGCAGATGGCAATAACTGGAAGGCGCTAGGCCTCAATGGAAAAGAAACCTACGATATTCCTACGCTAAGCGATTCGCTGGAACCCCGTTCAACGATAAAGGTCGTAGCAACAAAAGATGACGGCTGCAAAGTAGAATTCGATGCAATCGTTAGAATCGATACACCGGTTGAGATGGATTACTACCGAAATGGTGGAATCCTTCAAACGGTACTTCGAAACCTCTTATAGCCAACGGTGGTTCAAGGCAATACGCCCTCAACCCGCGCGAGTTAAGGGCGACTTACCGGCAGACGTTCGGATCCGAATTCAAGAGTTAAGCAACGCTAAACTCTTGATTTTGCCGGTGTTGCCTATTATCGTTGAATGAAGCGACTCGAAAGATTTGCTCATTAACGCGTCCCTATTCCGGGATGAGCACACGAAGAGTTCGCTCTTATCACCTTATTCTTTACTACTATCTACCGGTGAGCACGAGTTATTTGAACCGGCTCGCCCGATCTTCATGAATAATCAGAATAGTTCAACCACGAAGCGTTCGGAATCACGTCCGCGCAAACGACTTCATTGTTTTAACTGCAATCGTAACGAAGGCCACTACCTGGCTCTCAAAAGCCGATGGTTCTATTCCTATTTGCTCGGACTGACCTTCGGGCTGATCTCTTTCATCGGGCCATTCCGGTGCCAATGCTGCGGAGAGAAACGTCTGCTTGCCACGAACCGCTTTCATCCGCGAACCTGGCTAAATTCGCCGAGCTTTCAAAAAATCTTCAAGAAAAAGTTACGATGAAATAGCATCGGCTTAACAAGTCAATTGCTCCAGCCAGCATGACTTCACCGATTGGCTCAAAGATCCGAAACTAGTTCTAACAGATTGTTTGATCCAAATTCGGACATCGTCCCTCTAAATTTTTCAAAGTTTGGCGGTCATTTTTTGCAGCGAATCAGCAATGGTCGCGAGTTGGCTTTCAGCTTGAGAAAGACTCGTTTGTATTTCTTTTGCTAGATCTGGCTTAGCGGCCACAAACTTTTCATTGGCCAACTGTCGTTGCTTGCCTGAAATACTCTTTTCCAAGTTCGCTTTTTCTTTTTCGAGACGCTTTACCTCTGCTCCGATATCAATCAAACCATCCAGGTCAACGTATATTTCCATATCTGCCGTAGTGCGAGTGGCACTTGTTTCAGGTGCGACCGCTGATGGCCCCAATTCGACTAACTCAGCATTTGCCATTCGGCTAAAATAAATACCAAGAGGCTGTAGCAAGTCAGCGATGTCCCCCGTACATTTTATCGAAAATTTGACCTTCTTTTTATTTCCAATATTTTGTGAATTCCGAATCTCTCTAAGATCACTTAGTGCCGCCTGATAAAGAGCAAACTGATTTTCGATCGCCTCATCCCTCCAGGCTGGATTTAACGCCGGCCATGCAGCATCGATGATACAGTGATTGGCGGTTTCCACGTCAGCCCAACCTCGCTCCGGACAAATGCGGGCAAGATTTTGCCAAATTTCTTCCGTGATAAATGGCATGACGGGATGCAAGAGCTTCAACAGACAATCTAATGAATAGGCTAACATCCTTTGGGCATGTGGCCGTTTTGTCTCATCGGCAAACCGGTCCTTTAACATCTCCACGTAGAAACTACAGAACTGATGCCACGCGAACTCATAAAGCTCACGGGTTGCGTCAGCGTACTTAAAATCTTCTAAATAGGCGGTTACGTTTCCTGAAACGGATGTCAAACGACTCAACATCCAGCGGTCTTCTACCGTGAGGTCCTCCTCGGAAATTGGCGAGGCTTCGTAGCCCTCTAGATTTAGCATCGCAAATCGAGACGCATTCCAGAGCTTATTCACGAAGTTTCGCGCTGTTTCAAAACGCTCACTAATGACCGCCCCTTTTTCCAAGCGTTTATCTTCTTCCGACTCAGCCCATTGGGTAGAAAATTCCTTTTTACAACCGGGACACGAAACTTTTGGAAGTATTCGATTCTTTTTCGTCTGGTCAAATGAATGCTGGCAATATGGGCATTCAAACTGAACCGGCAAACGGACATCTTGCGTCTCAGTACAAAGGTGAGCCATCCCAAACCTCAAAGCATCGGCTCCGAATTTTGCAATCACATCCAGCGGATCAATTCCATTCCCTTTTGATTTGGACATCGTTTCGCCAAATCCATCTTGAATTTTTGGGTGGATATAAACCTTATCAAATGGTACTTCGCCGCAATTATTTAACCCCATCAACACCATCCTCGCGACCCACAAAGAAATGATGTCACGACTGGTAATCAGTGTACTGGTCGGATAAAAGCAGGCCAGTTCCGGAGTTTGTTCCGGCCAACCAAGCGTTGAATGAGGCCAAAGCGCTGAACTAAACCAAGTATCTAAAACATCCTCTTCCCGGATTAGTCCCAACCCTTCCAAAGCACTTTCAAATTCTTCACAGCCGGACTGCACGCACACGTGAATCGAAGCAAAGGGAAGCTCTAGTTTTGCCCTCTTCTCCGGATCCGTTTCTTCGCACGGTTCTAATTGAATCGCTGCGACCGTTTCATCAAAACCGGATAGCGCTTGAATTGCCTCGACTAAGGGTTGCACCTCAGCTTCAGATTCACAGGCTTTTGTCCATACTGGTATCTGATGCCCCCACCATAACTGACGTGATACCGGCCAATCACGTTTCTCGCCAAGCCAGTCAAGGTAACCACGCTCGTAACGCTTGGGCGTAATCGAAACCTGACCATCGACCACCGCATCGATCGCTGATTGAGAAAGCTCGCTCATAGCCACGAACCACTGGTCGGCCAGAAACGGTTCGATCGGCGTTTTACTCCGGTCGGACTGAGGCAACTCAATCTCACGATCCTCAACCTTCTCAAGGAGTTGAAGTGCATCTAAATCTTCCACAACCTTTTTTCGAGCCTGTTTCATCGTGAGTCCAGAATAGACCCCGGTTTCGATGTTAAGCGTTCCGTCTCGATTCATGATATTGATCATGGGCAGGTCACATCGTTTTGCCACTTCGTAGTCATTGGGATCGTGAGCCGGTGTAATTTTCACACACCCCGCCCCCAGCTCCGGCTTTGCCCAAACATCACACACCAATGGAATTTCTCGATTCATCAACGGCAACATTAATTTCCGGCCGTCAGATGCCATGTCACGCAACTGCTCTAACTTGGGTAACATGGCCTCTCGTCGGGCCGCCAATGCTTCCAGCTGCCCCTCGACGATGGCCTTTTCTGAATCAGAACTCTTCTTTAGCTTCTCTCGCAATTCCGAAGCGACTCGGTCAAGAGCTCTGTCCGGTTCTGGGTGAACAGCCACAGCGGTATCACCCAACATTGTTTCCGGGCGAGTCGTGGCGACAATGACGTATTCCGGTTCACCGGGCTTCGGGTCAATAACGGGGTATTTAAAATGCCAAAATTGCCCCTTAACCGTCTTTGAGAAGACCTCGTCGTCACTTACCGTGGTTTGCAAATAGGTGTCCCAATTTACTAATCGCTTCCCACGATAAATTAACGATTTCTGAAATAGATCAAAAAACGTGTGCCGAACTGCGCGTGCACAAACTTCGTCCAACGTAAAACGGGTTCGTTTCCAGTCACAGCTTGACCCGATCTGCTTTAGCTGGCCTAGGATCCGTTCTTCATACTGTTCTTTCCACTTCCAAATTCGCTCGACCAGTGCTTTGCGACCCAAATCGTGACGCGTTTTCCCCTCATCCTCTTTTAACCGACGCTCCACCACGGCCTGGGTGGCAATTCCTGCATGATCAGTCCCGGGCATCCAAAGTGTGTTGAACCCTTGCATCCGCTTCATGCGAATTAAAGTATCTTGAAGTGTGTTGTTTAGAGCGTGTCCAAGATGCAACGCCCCAGTGACGTTAGGCGGTGGAATCACAACCGTATAAGGCGGTTTTTCGGATTTTGGATCACCCTCAAAATAGCCTCCGGATTCCCACATTTGGAAAATTCGGTTTTGTGCTTCTGCAAAATCAAATCGGCTTGGTATATCGTTTGGATTGAAAGTAGTCATCCGTTTAGGATCCTGAATCAAATTTGGTATCTTAGACTTGCGAGGAAGCGAAAATAGCGAATGTGGTAACCCAAGTTTATAGGCAAATTCGCTAAATTCCCCAACCGGTTTCCGCGTCGCAATTCTCTAAAAACACGGGATTTCACAACAACGTCGGGAGTCAGGTCGTTTTTTAGACCTGTTTTCCCTCATTCATTGAAGGGCGACCGTATTTTGCCCAATATCAACACCTGAAGACAACCTTCTCGTAAAATGCAGTACACCTTCACTTCTTGATTCACTATTGAAAATCACCGATGATTACCCCTGCGGAAGCCATGTAGGGCAAGCCCGTTACCTTTCCCAAACCAATTTGAGTTGGATATGCCGAAATGGTGCACAGCAACGGTCGTCGACAAAAGAACATGGACCGAAGGGTTGTTTACTTTGCGGGTTGCGACCGAGGAAGTACAACCATTTCTCACGGGACAATTTCTCCATCTTGGCCTCTATACGAAAGGGCACGAAGGTGACGACTCCAAAATTATTAATCGTCCCTACTCGGTCGCTTCCCCTCACGGTCAAGAACTCGAATTCTTTATAGTCCTTGTCGAAGATGGAGAGCTAACACCTCATCTTTGGAAACTGGAAAACGGGCATGAGATTTTGATCGGGCAAAAAGCTGCAGGTAGCTTTACCTTGAAAAAGAGCCCGCCTTCCGAAGTCTTATGGCTCGTAGCAACCGGCACGGGGCTCGCGCCCTACATCGCGATGCTCCGTACAAGTGAACCCTGGGAAAAATTTGAAAAAATTTGTGTGATTCACGGAGTGCGGCATTATTCTGATTTAGCTTACACCGAGGAACTTCGAGCTTTGGAGGTGCAGCATCCCGGCAAATTCAAAGTCATTCAGTCGTTGACGCGCGAGGATGCAAATGGCACCCTGAATGGTCGAATTCCCAGTTTATTTGAAAATGGAGAAATCGAGTCAGCGAGTGGGTTCCAATGTCGCCCCGACAACTCAACCGTTATGCTGTGTGGCAACCCGGCAATGCTTGACACCATGGAAGAAATTCTCGGAAAACGTGAAATGAAGCGTCACCGAAGTAAGTCGCCTGGACAAATTGTACTCGAAAGATATTGGTAACGATTGCCATGCAAGTTCTCCTGCCGAATTCCCCACAACGTCTTTCTTGAATCCAACAAAGACGATAAAATCAAAGGCAAACGGCGGGCGGCTGAATTCATTGGTGCTCAAGCCTAAAACTAATAAATAATTTACCCCATACCATTTTTCGCTTTAGGATTCTCCGTGTCATTGCTATCTGGATACGAACACATCGTTCGCGAAAACGAACCATTGGCTCCCTTTACGCGGTTTAAGATCGGCGGACCCGCTGAATACTTTGCGGAACCGACGAACGAAGATGAACTAATTGGACTGGTGAAACAGTTCTCCGAAGCCGGTCAGCCCATCCGTTTAATTGGCAGTGGAACCAACCTCCTAATTAACGACTCAGGGGTCAAAGGCTTGGTAATTCATCTGGCAGCCCCGGATTTTTGCACAATTGCAGTCAACGAAAATCGCATCACAGTCGGCGGTGGGACTCGACTCTCCCACTTTGTTGCGACTGCGGTTCGCGAGGGCCTGGCCGGTCCCGAACAATTGGTAGGCCTACCTGGCACTATTGGCGGCGCACTTCACAACAACACAGATGCACACGGCGTAGACATTGGGACTTGGGTCGAATCTGCCGAGGTTCTGACAAGAGCGGGTGAACGCATCACGCGCGAAAAAGATTCTCTTTCCTTCTCCTACCGACAAAGTAGTCTAAGTGAGTTGGTTATCTTGAAGGCGGAATTCGTATTTGAAAAAGAGCCCTCAGAAAATCTCACCAAAGCAATGCAAAAACTTTGGATAGTGCGGCGCTCGCAGCAACCTAGCTCGGAGCTACAAGCAGGCTATATGTTCAAGGATCTTGGTGGTGAACAGGCGGGAGACTTAATTGAACGGGCCGGTCTCAAGGGAACGCGAGCGGGCAAAGTGGAACTGCTGGATACCGACCCCAATTTCTTTGTCGCGGAACCGGGAGCAACCAGCGAAGACGTTCTCAGCCTGCTGAAGACGGTTCAGACTCAGGTCTCTGAACGACTAGAGCAAAATTTAGAGCCTGCCATTCAAATTTGGTAGCGAATTTGCTGACATCGCCGGTTCTATGACTTTTTGCGATCTATTCAAAGTTTTAACGCTAAAAACTCGATTTTTACAGAAGATCCATCCTTCACGCGATGGAACTTCATTTTCGGGAGAGCGTTATGCCAAAACACAACCAGGACATTCTCGATAGAATTTTGGCGGGGATTTCAATCCGCGGCACGCTCGTTCACCCAACGACGCTGTTCGTCTTTGCCACCTCAATTTTAATTGGCAGTGCAATATTTCTTTGGGAGCGACACCAAGAGACAATTGTCAACCTTGACGAATTCAGTTTGACCCAAGAAAAAATTCTCCTGACCCCGCAGCCACATTGGTCAGATTTGGATCTCAGGGAAATGGTATTAGACCAATCTAACGGAGAACAAGCATCAATTCTCGACACCGAATTGGTACCACGAACCGCTGGAATCATGCAACAAGTCGGTTTCGTTGAGCATATCAATAGCATTGAGAAATCAAAAGCCGGACTCAACATCGATGTCATCTACCGCCAACCGGTTGCTTTGGTTGAATTGAGCGCCGTCACTATGAAAAGCAAGTGGCCTGCCGGTCAGTTGGATCAGACTGTCTTACTCCCGGTCGACCGCAACGGAGTTCTAATGCCTGAATCAATTGGCGAAAATCTAAGCCTACCTTGGATCGCTGTTCTTTTTCCATCGCAATTCGAAGCCACGTGGGAGCAATGGCCAGACGAGCGTATTCACGACGCGGCGGCAATTAGCTCAGCATTTAAACGTCCTCTCAGTGATCTCGGAATCCAACGAATTACAACTAATCAGGTCGTTTCGAATGATGCAGCGAACACCCAAAAACCTTTCGAGCTATATTCCGGCTCGGGTACGCGTATCGTATGGGGAAACGCACCTGGCAAAGAAACGGAATCCGAGGTCGACGCGATTAAAAAGATCCGAGCAATCGAGGCGGTCGTTGCTCAATATGGACCGCTGAACGAAATCGATCTAGGGCGAATTGATGTTAGGTCAGGAAAGGCGATCTCAACGGGAGTATCTAAAACAGCAAGTAATTCAAACGAGCCCAAATTAGAACTTAAATAATGGGCAGCCAACGTGGATCGACTGAGATTCACGCAATCTTCTGATGGAAATGAGACATCAGACGGAATAGCCCAAAGGGGTTAGGCTACTGAGAGAGGGAAAGTACTAGACTGATTTCTGTGGCGAAGAATTGTCAAGTATATCAACTTCAACGTCGGCCTGATCCTGCTCAAGTTTCAACTTGAGTTCTTCTCGCACTACCGGCATTTCATTTGGGGCTTCGATCCCGAGACGAACACCGCCGCCGGTGATCCGGACGACAGTTATGGAAATGTCCTCCCCAATCCAAATGCGCTCGCCAACCTTGCGACTAAGCACTAACATTATCGATTCCTTTGATAAACGCGATTCCTATAACTCAGGCTCCAAGCCGTAGCACCAAAAAAATTCTCCAAACGGGTCTTGACAAGCCTCGTTAATTAATCGTGAGAATACCGTCTTGTAAGAAAAGTGCAACCGTTGAACATCGGATTCAATGGAAATCCCAAAATTTCACAACTACAAAACACCCTAAACAGCCTATTTGAACACCGACTGGCAAATCCAACCGAGGAATTTGCCCATCTATTTGTTAAAAATATCTCTCTCTTTCGCCCTTCGGCCGCATTATGAACAGTTCAGCGGGTCAATATTCAAAGAGGACTCAACGTTGTCACCAAGCGAGAAAGTCGCGCAAATAGGTTTCCCCAGCGGGTCTAGAATCGCTAACACGACCGATCACTTACCTTGAGTCAAATTTTTAACTTGTGGGTTTGGCAGCAAACAAGCCTATGACCTCGTCCACTTCTGCAATTCTTCCACCACATTTGGCTTGGAATCTGAGTGCTCAAAACCAAAATAATGGGCCTCGAGGTTAGTAATGGTTTTGGCCAGCTCATTTTTTCGCTCGATGCTAATCCCGTCCGAGTCGTAAATATCCTGTAATAAAGAAATGGCAGCGAAAGGTGACATGTTTTCACTAATCAAAGTCTCGGGCTTTTCTTCAACGGTTGGCGCTCGTCTCCAATAGCCGATAACACCAACTAAAATAGCGACGCCAAAAGAGAGAATACCAATTACAGCCCAAACCGTTTTTGCCGAACTACGTTTTCCATAGCTCGCTTTTAAATCGATCGTGGCATCTGCAACGGCCAAATCGGCATCGTCGTACCTTTGAAAAACAAACTCCTCAACTTCGACGTTGGCCTGCGGAAACGTGAAACTGGACGGTTTTTCAGCAAGCCCGGATTTTGCTTCAAGTGAAACCAACCAAGATCGGTCAGAATTTATCATTGGCTTTCGCGACGTGGGATCGAACTGAGAAACTGAAACTCCATTATCTTGTATTTCAGCAACTTCAAAATCCCTAGGGTCGATAGAAAGAATCGACTCTAATTCAGGAACAAGACCTTGAGAACTTGCCTTAATTTCCAATACTAATTTTCCATTCTCGGCCTGCCTCTCATCAAGGATTTGGGTAACAGATAATTTTTCTGTAGGGCGCGGGATCGCGGATTTTGATTCCACAGGAAGAACGGCCGACTCAACCGGCAGAATGGCATAGCCTGAGGTATCTAAAAAATCCAGATCTAGATGGGCGGGCGGAACCTTGTCAACTTGCGGCCCCCTCGACTTTAACAAAAGGTAGGCATAGGGCGTTATCCGCCAGCCAGGCTTATTGCTTGGGATTGATTGAACATCAGGCTGTTGGAAAGTCACTGACATCACTTCAAACTGTTCCGAAAACGTCTCTCGAACCGACTCCTCAAATTTATCACGGTAGTCATTGGTGGGCCGACCGTAGTTATAGGAAAACGCGACGCTGCTGTTTTGATTTTGTAGATATCTCCCGAACCCACCCGATTCTCGCTCAATTTCTTTGGTGTGTACGAGGTCAACATAAACGCCGAACGGTTGCTCACAACCTACTCGCGCATCCCCATCAATTCGAGTTTCGAGTCGTATTTCATTGACCAAATCTTTGTAATATTCGTGAACCTTGATGGCCTCACTTGCCTGCTTGTGGTCTCCAACAATAGACAGCCCGAGATCGAGGTATTTATGTTTGAGCTGCGGTTTAACGCTACTCATCCGATTGAAAAGTGAGTTAGCAAATTGCGCCATATGGAACTCGGAAGCCGCCTTGGGGAGAGATAAAATTGCCTCACGTATCAGCGAAGCCTGTGAGGGATCAGTGCGATTCTTATTTTCAATCAGTCTTAAATCACAGGCTCCAAGACTGGCGTAAAACCACGACGTGAATGGCGAATACTGAACGTATTCACTGGGTTCCATCTGTCCAACCTCGGTCGCATACCTCTCCGCGGACGCCTGAAAAAACGCCATCGCTTCTTTTCTTCGCGGTGAAAACTCGGAGCTGTTTTTAATACCCGCACGATAATTATTCTCGTCATGTAGCAATTCCGCCTGAGTTCTAATCAATTGCCAAGAATCCGGCTCACGAGCAATCGCATTCTCAACCAGTTTTTGAGCTAACAGATAGCCGTCGACGACTTCTTTTTCGATTTCTTTTTTCTTTCGTTTCGTCTTTTTATCTTTCTGTACTTTTGCGTCCCGCCACATTCCAGCAAGATTAGCCCGCATGGAAGATGCAAGCACCGCAATTGTCTCAGAATCAATTTCTGAAACGGGCCCAAAAACTTTCTCAATTTCTTCAAGCTCGTAAACCTCAGCCGTGCTGTGACAAGACACAAACGCGTTCACAACTAATTTTTCATCCAACTTGTTTTCAATCAAATTATTCAATCGAACAACGAGCCCTGCTAATTCTTCCAAATTTCGATTTTGCTTTGACCGTGTTAATGGAATTGATTCAGCCCGGCTCTCAAACCCATACATAAACATGTAACTGTTGGTGCGGCGGCGATCGCTATTTGGGTTGTGATTACGAGTCCATACCGAAATGTATTCGTTTACCAGCGACTCAGCTTGCAACGGGTGATCTTCTGCCAGCTTTTCAATGTAGGGCAGCGCTAGATCCTCTTCAGAAACTTTGAGATACAACTGAGCTAGAACGGAGTCGAATTTAGGGCGAAGGGTCGGCCCCACTAACGCTAACCACTCTTCGGAAGGCCGTATATCCAACAAGTCTCCAGTGGAAATTGCGGACAATCGTAAACTTCTTGAACGTGAAATGGACGAGCTGGTATTACTATAAAAAATATTGCCATACTGATCACGCTGCATCGTTGGCCCCATTGAGGACGAATTGTCGTCTGAGTATGAGATCTCTGCCTCTCTCAACCAATTAACGGCGAGAAGTTCAAGCAACGTTCTCCACTTAACCGCTTGTTCAGGAGAGGCAAGAAATAACGCTTTGACGGCCTCATCCTGTAGTTTCAAGCGATCCAAACGAGTCCCGGTGTTTCTTGGACTCGTCTTAAGTGATTGTGAAGTATCGACTCCGATTGCTCCAAGAACTTCCATCCCAACTTCCGGCTTGGCAACGAAACTGTCATTAAGCCACTTATTCCCCAACTCAGCTTTCACTTGGGATGATAATTCGACGGCCCGGCCCAAAGCCGCATTTCGCTCAGCCTCGTCTACATCTTCGGCCGCTAAAATTGCCTGAGTCACGTTCCAGGCGCCTTCCAAATACTCCGTCTTCTTTTCTTTTGCATAAAGAGCGAGTTGGTACCGTGAAAGTAAATTTAGCGCTTCGTGATCGTTCTCCGACATCGCTACAGCAAGCTCAGGCAAGAAGGCACCGGCGTCCATTGCCAATCCTGCATTAAACAGCAATTTCGCACATTGCCGGTTAGTAAATACGACCTTCTTGTTTTCCAAATCGGACTGAAGACGGGCAACTAAATCTTCCGCAATATTTCCCCTTCCGATCGTCGCCCGAAAAGCCGTCGCAAAGAAATTCAAATACTCATCCGGCAGTCCTTCCTCTTTGTCGGAATCAGAATTTTTAGGTGCAATTGCGGCAATCGAAAACAAGTCATCAAAGGTGAGGTACTGCGGTTGCAGGGCTCTTGGATCTACCTGCGATCGGGCGGCACTCCCTCCCTGAAACGTCAGAGCGTTAGAATTCGAGGCGGAAGTTAAAATTTGACGGTAAACGACTTTGGCATTTTCGTAGGGAATCTTTGCAAGAAAGGATCCTACCTCGGCCCATTTCCCAAGGGTAAAGTCATTCTCAAGTTGTTTTACCGCTAATTTAAATCGCGCATCACTAGACAGAAATGCCAGGCGGGGTGCCGGGGGCATATCAAGCTCTCCACTTCCCGCCGATTCCTTATACCATGTTTCAAGTATATTCGACGGCAATCGATTCAATTTCAATTTCGCAAGCAACTTCAAACGGTTCTTACTACTGGCATTCGCTTCCGCTGTTCCCGCCTCACGGGCACCTTCAGCCACAGATACTCTCTCATCCTGTGGCGGCAGCACCTGAGGAAAAGAAGAATCCTGAATACCTAAGCTCAAACTTTTCCCACCTATCGCTTGGGGGACTTTCACTGCCGGTACTAATCGAACGGCAGGTTTAGTTTGAGCCCCCAAAAATGAACCGACTGGCAGCGTTACAATTAGCAGTGCCAAGACAAACGTGGCATTCCCGATCCAAATATTTTTAATAAGCATGGATTTTTTCGCGTTCTAGCCTGATAGATTCGATGGTCGACCCTTGTTTCCATAGCCAACATGTTCCGACTCTAATTCTAGCTCAATTGAGCCGAAAAACCTAACCACCGAGAGTGATTTAGCAAACATCCCATGAATTAATACAGCTGAGAATTCAATAGTGTGTCTCAGGCTAAGAATTATCTTCTACCGCAAAGTAATAATACTGCGGCAAGCGATCCTAAAAAAAATACCATGCAAAACCAATGCATGGTATTTGTGTTTTCAGATTGTAGATCGCGGCGTGCTCTAACTACCAGCTCCATCAGCAGGAACCCCTGCACTAGCTCCACGTGCATCTTTTTTCTTTTTACCAGGCTGACCAACGCGACCGCGTTTGGAAGTTGAACTTCAGCCAGCTCATTGGCTCGGCAGAGGCAACCCCTGCAACTCACCAATATCCATTCTCGCTAGTTTAACAGAAGACTCAAGATCTGACTTCCGCTTAAGAATAGCCTCCGAATCCAAACCGTCTTCGGATTGCTCGGCGAGCAACCGATAGATCTGTTGCGAAGAAGTAATCTCCGGTTCCCACGCTTCTTGCGGGCGTCCTTCGAGCCTCATCAACCAAGTAATGTAAAACTGGGAATTGGCTAGAGCGATTCTGGAATCAGTCAATGTTTGCGGGTCACTATCAGGGTCATCTATCAACTCTTGAACTAGAACTTTGAGATCTTCATTCGCCTGAGGTAAACCACTATTGTGGATTTCACATTTGGCTAATTCGAGCCTCGTCTTCCTTTGAGTTGCAAGATCATCCTCTGGCAGTAAATCCAGCGCTTCCTTGTAATTTTCGATTGCCTCCGGCCATTGCTCTTCAGCAACCCAGAGGTCGGCTTGGGATAATAATTGAGCAGCGCGATCACTTTTGAGATCCCCCTGCCCTGGTCCCAAATGGTAGGCGAGCGCACCAACCGGGATTAGCATCCATACAACAAACAATAATGTTCTCATTCGTTTCCTCTGAATCTTTGCAGTGTGCTTGATTCGCATCGGTTTTACCAACCGTTGCTTCTAATCGTACACCAAAAACGCAAAAACGCGAAATCGTAGCATCGAATTTAACTTTAGGCTGCCAAAAATAAATGCCTCCCACGATCACGTGCCAAGGCGAAACGCTTCCGGTGGCTCAGAATTTAAGAATTAGCCTACAAATTCACAAACAACGCCCCTACCACGGCGACTGCATCTGACTGATAAGATCTCGTGCGGCTTGCTCAATAATGCGCTGTTGCGCGGTTGCCATCGACTGCCCTGCCTCGGGAATGAATTCCGCATCTCGAGAAATAACGACGCTCTGCAACTGCATCAACGGCACTCCAGCTCGGTCGACCCAGTCGACTTCGACCCGCCAATCCACTCTCAGCGTCCTTGGCTCATCATAGAAATTTTCACCAACGACACGTTTGTTGTCAGCAATAATTCGTCCACGAACAAAACTATCAGCTATTTGAGGATCGGTAATCACCAACGGCGTATTCAGTTCAATGTCTTTAATTACGGCTTCGGTCAATCGCTGACCAAGATAGCGCCGATCAGAATCTGACTCGAAAATCATTACATGAACCGTACGAATATCACTCCGATACAAATACTGATTGCCGAGATGGTAACTCGCGCAGCCCGCGAACGAAAACCCGGCAACCACAAAAATCAACCCGATCATCAACCGACGGGTCACGGTTTTGCTCCGTGCGTCTATTATGTTGTTCCAACGGGGTTTTATTTGCATACCTAAAATCCGTACGTGTCATCCAACTCGCTGCCGCCCACATCCAAGTGACGACTGTCTGCATTTTTCAAACCATTGGGCCTGAATTGGAAACTCATGCAGTTGTGTGACTGACTCCTATTTGAAAATGGTCTCGTTATCGCCGTTGTTGATCAATGGTTTTGCCGCTTCCGGATTTGGAAAAATGTCGACCAGCCATTTCATGGATTGGTCAGGATTTGGCGGAAGCTCGGCAACGCGTTCAATTTCCTTATTGAGCTCTTCTACCACTTCCTGGTTTCGATAACGACCGGCAATCTTTTCCAAATATTGCTTGTAAGCTCGATTATGGCCACGCTTCTTGTAAAACATTGCATCTGACAGATCACGTTCAGCCGTTTGTTTTTGAATTTTCGCTGCTTGCTCTTCTAGGTAATCAAGCTCCTTTTCGGACTCTCTTGGAAAGACTCTTACAATGGTTTTCAGCAATTCGTCCGCCTTAAGCAGTGGATTGTCGTCATACTCTTTTCCCTGATAAGCTTGTAACCAAGCCTCAAGTTCCAGCATATGTGCCGCAAACAGATGCTTGCTTCCCGGGTAATTTTTTCGAAGATCTTCGAACGCATCTGCAGCATCTAAATAGTCACGGCTCTTCAAAAACGATTTTCCAAGTGCGAAAGCTGCGTCATCTGCAAACTGTCCCGTCGGATCGTCAATCCGAATTCGGTTCAACACGCGTCTTCCTTCATTCGCCAATCCAACTTTGGGACGTTTGGCATCAATAAAATTTGGTAGTCGTGACCCATCGGCGAGCTCCAGCCAGTAAACAGCGATCGAATAACGCCGCAACTCGGCTTGATCGATGTGACGGGTCCCCCCGTAAGCGGCAATCAGTTTTTCGAATTCTCGATTGGCTTGCACATAACGATCCGAGAAGAAATAAGATTCGCCTGCGAAATAAAACGAATCTTCTTCTATTTCAGTACCCGCCCCGGTTGAAGCAGCTAAGCGAAATAACCGTGCCGCTTCGGCGAAATCTTCTTGAAAGGATGTTCCATTCGGATCCGCATCCTTCTTGGCGACGGCTGAGTTATAGAGCGTCTTGGCTTCAGCGAAATATTTCTGGGCCATTTCCGTGTCGACGCCGCCCATTTTCGCTTCAAGGGTTGTCAAGATTTGACTTGGCGACAGATCATCCAGCACAATCCGATCGGAATTCCTAGCTCCCAGAGGATCAAGGATTTCGTCTGCCCCGGGCTTAAATCGATCTTCTTGCTCTTTATCGTACGCTGATTCTTTTCCCTTGGACAGGAACGAAGACATTCCGCCAGAATCAAAAACTGTGCAACCTGAAACTGAAAATGTCAGTAGGGTGCCAGTCAATAATAAAAACCACAATCTCATGCCCGACTTCCTTGTCGACGTGAAAACGTCAAATTTATAAATTTCTCAAAAACTTGTAGAGCTTCGGCTGAAACCCTAACAGGTGAGTGATGTACTTGTGAATCAAACGCCTTACTTCTTCCAAACTACGATCAGCTTCCTTGCCAGTCGTCTCTTCTTCTACAACCTCTGTCTGTTCCGAAGCTTGACTCTGTGCTTCGGTTCCCGAAAATGAATCCTCGCCGACCAATTCTTTCGATGATTCAAAATTCTCATTGATATTTAATTGTTCCTGGTACTGCCCATTCCAATTATCTGAATTTCGCGATTGCTCTCCAATTTGACCGCCCACAATTTTTAGTAAAAACTGCAACCCCTCGGGGCTAAGGCTAACAATGTTCGACTCTCCCCCTCGACAGGCACCACACAAAATACCACCAGCGTTTAATCCAAAACTTACCCTCGCAATTGTCGTTTTTTCGCGTCCACAGCTAACGCATTTCGTAAGCATCGGAAGGTGCCCAAGAATGCTAAGCATTTTCAGCTCATAATTTAATAACGCTAACCCCACCTCTTCGTCTGAAATTTCACTCGAATCTATTTGACGAATCACCTGAGTCGACAGTTCAAACAGCTCAGGGTGAGGATCGCCATCATCCGTCATGGAATTGAGCAACTCAACAATGTAATAACCTGCGTATAAACGATCTAAACTGCGAGTGGCACTTCGAAACCGCCTCTCTAATTTGGCCTCCGTCAACAACCCCATGGCGTCTGAATTTTTGTTGAGGAACACTATTCGACACAATGCCAAGACGTCAAGAGCAGCCTCAAATGGACTTTTTGGCCTCCGAGCCCCCTTGGCCATGGTCGTCACCTTGCCAAAGTCGCGAGTGAACATAGTGACAATACAGCTGGTTTCACTAAATGGAATTACTCGCAGTACAATTCCCGTGGTTTTTTCTGCCGCCATATCAACTCAGTGTCCCGATTTACGGAATTTCTCTACCAAAGTTCAACAAATGTACCACAATCTCGGCTCTTCTTAAGCGATAGCAGACTTACCCCCCAAACACGATAGCTAGCACTTCCTCTGCAAGTCTCCGCCTGAGCGTTACTTCCACGTCAGCGGGGTGTTGCCAAATTGCTTCGGTTACTTAATCTATCTGCTCGGATTGCTGAGAAACTCACCGGTGTTTCCTCGGTTTGAGGAAATACCCGCTTATTTTTACGACCATCGAGCCCCAACTGCTTCGCTCTGCCTGCCGGATTCACGCAAATCAACGACAAATCTCAACAACTTGGCAAGACTTTTTCAATCGTTGACTCGTCCTCGAATTTGCGTCCGATGATGCGCATGGCGATTCCTGCACTCGCCGAAGAAACACTCGTTTTAATGGTAACGTGGACAGACTGGTTGCTTGCCAGTCGATATTTCTCCGAAGACGGCGATGCAACGAAAGCTGCGATGGGGTTAATGGCCTACCTCATGTGGTTGATTCCAAGCTTTTTCTCAGTCGTGGCGATTGGAGCAACGGCACTGATCGCTCGCTGGGTTGGGGCTGGTGATTATGAGGCAGCTAAAAAGGTAGCAAACCAAGCATATCTAGTTGCAAGTATTGGCTCACTTTCCTTGATGATGCTTATTGCTCTTTTTGGCCAACAGTTTATCGCATTGATGCAGCTAACTGGTGATTCAGCGGATTTTGCAATCCGCTATCTAAATATTGTCACACCGTTGATTCCACTAATCATGTGCTCTCAGATCGGTGCGGCTTGTCTGCGCGGTGCAGGAGACACGACTACCGGTTTCTTAGTAAAAATTGTCGTCGTTATCGTCAATATTTTCGTTAGCACCTTACTCGTCACAGGGTGGGGCATGTTTCCACAATTCGGCTGGGAAGGAATCGCAATTGGAACTGCAACCGGCTATGCAGTTGGCGGCTCCATCATCCTCGTAACCTTGATTGTTGGACGAGCGGGGCTGCAACTTCGTTTTAAGTCGCTAAGACCTGACTGGAACATTCTTTCAAGGATGTTTCGGATTGGCTTGCCGGGGGGATTTGATATTGGGACGCTACTGTTCAGCCAATTACTGTTTCTAGGTCTCATCAATAGCCTCGGCGAAGCATCCGCAGCTGCCCATGGTCTGGCAGTTCAGATTGAAGCCTGCGCATTTTTGCCTGGAGCTGCTTTTCAAGTCGCGGCCGCGACGATGGCAGGACAATTTCTTGGAGCGAAAGCACCGGATCGCGCAACAAAAAGCGTATTACTCTGCCTTTATATTGGTGGAACAATCATGTGCCTCGGTGGCATCTGCATGTACTTTTATGGCATACAAATAGCAACGTTCTTCACCGGCGACTCCACCGATCCCACCACCATCAGCGTCGCTTCGTTACTTAAAATCGTTGCCTTCGCCTTGCCAAGTCTCGCCGTTGTAATGGTGCTCACCGGAGGCTTTCGAGGCGCCGGCGATACCTTCTGGCCATTTATCTTCACGGCAATAGGTTTCTTCTTAATCCGAATCCCGTTGGCAGTTTTTCTCGCCTTTGGGCAATTTGAAATCCCCTACACGGAAATAACAATCCAGGGACTTGAATGGGGGGTAGCCGGTGCATGGTATGCAATGGTGGTCGATCTAGTCGTGCGTAGCGTCCTCGTCGGTTTTCGATTCGGAAGCGGAAGCTGGCGAGAAATTAAGATATAGCTTCCACCTGCCTTTTGCATACACCCGTGGGTTCTACTCTCGCCCTAAATTTACAAACTTACGTTCAAACTCCTGAACGACCGGACGACTTGGTAGGTGGTGATTAACATGAGGTCGCTTTTCAATTAACCACTTTTGCGCCGCATCGGCGCTGATCTGTTTCGATTTCATCAGCCAGCAAATTGCGACCGTTGCGCTTCTTCCACGTCCAGCCTTGCAGTGAATATACACCGTCTTTCCAGCGTCAACGTTCTCTTGAATAAAATCAACAGCTCTGTTCACATCCACGAACGAGGGATGGGTGAAGTCGATCGTCGGCATTCGCATTTGCTCTATTCCGTATCTGGCGTACTCTTTTTGTGGCCCTGCATATTCTTCACATGTGTTTACCACCGCTTTTACGCCTTCGGCCGCCAACTCAGAAACATCTTTTGAAAATGGAAATGCTCCCAGGACAACATGATCGTCGATTGAATCCCGCCAATTACGTAGCTTAAGCCAACGCCCAAGCACGACATTCCACAATAGAGTCGGGTAAAAGATCAATCTCGCTTTGATCCAATTGAAAGCCTGCATGCAATCCGTCCATTAAAAACACTTTTGACGCAAATAGTTATATCTGCATTCTAAGCCCACACCCAGCGTCGGGGTCAACAACCCCAACCTTGCACCATTGCTATAGGAAAATGATCACCTTAACTCGGCGACTGGCTCCGACGACTCCCTTAATCAATCCGGTTTCGACCCACTGTCTTAATTGGCCAGAATAACCTCAGCCCTTTCGATCAACAAACCGGGCGTAGCTTGGGCCGTTTCAAGTTCACCTAACACTTCTCCATCCTGCCCCAATAAAAGGAGAGTCGGATATTTTGAAATTTGATACCGCTTCTTTAAAGCTTCATTCTGTTCCTTTTGCTCAGCCGCTTGCTTCGTCGCCTTTGGATAATCTAACTCGAGTAAGACCACATGCCTCCCAGCCCAATCCATGAATTCATCTGTATCTAAAACATCGTTCTTTAGCCGCTTGCAAGGTCTACACCAATCGCTTCCTGTAAAACCTGCAAGGATTGGCTTCCCATTTTCAGCAGCAATTCTCTGAGCCGCTTCAACGGAATCATGCCAAATTGCTAGGGGAACAAAATTAGAATCAGATATCGTCTCTTCAATCGAGGCAACTCCGTCCTCACCCGACTTCCAAATAGAAAGGCTTCGCAGCGAAGTCGTATTACATCCGGCGAGAACCACGATACCCAATAAACATAATGGGAATAATTTAGTGCGAGTTAAAATGGCTAGTCGATTCGTCATTTCCTTCGTTTCCTCAAGCATTACGTAAGCGTCGAAAGTCGCGAAACAATACCGAAATCGCCGTCTCGACTCTATTCCAATTCAAACGCCGCAAAGCGCTTATCAAGAAACGGAAAGAATCGCCGAAAAATGCTGCCTATTTTGCTATCAAATTCAGAATAAGCGTCGAACGCACTCACCCTATTTGTGAACCCGCTTTCAACAAACACCCAGATTTTTTGCCCCGTACATTTCACACCGCACCGTCAAATTCCATTGCCAAAATCACAATTACATCGACACAAAACATCCAGGATTTCGCCAATGAGCAAAAAAAGAGAGCCTTTTAGCGTGGTTGACTTAACCAGCCTGAAGACTAATTTGGACGCATGTCAAACAAAAAACTAAGTCCAGAAATTCAAGCGATTCTGAGCGCTTCCGATGCAGGTCTTCACGTCACCACTATTTCACTGGTGCAAAAATTTTTAGTCGAGCATCCGAATAGCCCTCGAGGGTTGATCGACCTCGGACGGGCTTTCGCTCAGGTCTTTCGATTTGATGAGGCAGAGCAAGCCTTTAACAAAGTCATCGAGCTATCGGATCAAAAGTCTGCCGCCGCAATTTATGGAGAAATTGGAAATCTCTACCGGACTCAAGGTAAATTCGACCAAGCAGTGCAATGGTATGAAAAGCAAATTTCTGCAGATCCAGAGGATGCGCTTGGCTATCTCTATCTGGGAAACCTGCTCTTGCGTCAGGGAAACTTTGCCACGGCAGCAACAGTGTTTCACAAAGCGTTGGAATGCAAAGCTGCCTGTTTTGATGAAATCCACTATTCCATCGGATTAGTGAACCGTTCCCTTGAAAACTACGCCGAGGCAGCCTCCCACTTTAAGCAGGCCATTGAGTTGAATGACCGGCACGACGATGCAAAAGTCGCGTTAAAGGATGTCAAACAACTTTGTTAATAAAGATTGAACTGATACGATCACGCTCGATGCGGTCTAGCCGAATGACAATTAAGCTGCGTGTGGACCATTGGGACTAAAAATTAAAGTGCCTCAAATGCAAAGTCGGAATCATGGCTGAGCCCAAACATATCCCCCTGACAAACCAGCGGACCTATTCCATCGACGAAACAGTTGAACGCTCTCGCAACTTTTATCAGGAAATAAAAAGGCGACGGACGGTACGAGATTTTTCAGATCGTTCGATTCCGCGAGAGGTGATCGAAAACTGTATCCTTGCTGCCGGCACTGCTCCCAACGGCGCAAATTTACAACCCTGGCATTTTTCCGTTGTTGAAAATCCAGAAGTCAAAACAGCAATTCGACAAGCAGCGGAGCAGGAGGAAGAGGCCTTTTACAATGGCAAAGCCCCTCAAGCGTGGCTAGATGCTCTCGCTCCACTGGGCACAGATTCTAGCAAACCTTTTTTGGAAATAGCTCCGTATCTGATTGTCGTTTTTTCTAAATCGTATGAGCAACGCGAGGACGGCTCGACTGTAAAGAACTATTATGCCAACGAATCAACCGGGATTGCGACGGGATTTCTGATTGCGGCACTCCACGATGCGGGGCTTGCGACGCTGACGCACACTCCCTCGCCTATGAAGTTTTTAAACAAGATACTTAAACGCCCATCGCACGAACGGCCATTCGTACTCCTCGTCGTAGGCTATCCAGCCCAAGGCGCAGTCGTACCCGACATCTCAAAGAAGAGCCTCGAAGAAATCACGGATTTCATCGATTAAATTTCGCCCGCTGCAATGAATCAGGCCCGTAAATTCTAGCGACGTCCACCCGATTGCGGTTCTAACTCAGCCACTTGCTGGTAGACAGGCAAATACCGGTAATAGACCTCAAGGCTTAGCGTGGCAATTGCCGTCGAATAAACTCGCCCGCCGTACCCACCCCACGTTCCATTGGCGGGCCAACTCCCGGCATCGATTCCACTTCGGTTTTGTAGTGACAATAGTGATCGCTTGAGCGCTTTATTCCAACGTTCCCAACCGCGTCCACCCGCTTGGTACATCGCCAGAGTTCCATAATACCAATAATACAGGTTGACTTGGTTTTCACTAGGAAGCTCCATCTCCATTTGCCGCTGAGCTTCCTCCAGTGAGTTTGGCCCAACCGATTGGTTGAGAATGTAGCGGCACAGCAATGCTTCTGCCGTCATTGGCGAGCTCGGACCTTGCCCTGGGCGATAGGAGGCAAGTCCGCGATGTTGCCCGGTACTACAGGAATCCAGAAATCCCTTCATCAACTGAATAGTTTTATCGGGCACCAGAATTCCACCTAGCCGCGCACTGTGTAATGCTAGGACTTGCCAACCAAACTGACTCATATCCCCCGCATCACCGGGAGCATAACGCCAACCCCCTTGGCGTCGATCTTGTGCGTTAATCGAATAACTGACGCCCTTGCGTACCGCACCAGCGAGACGCTGATCTCCCGTCATCGCCAAAGCCTCGCTCAATGCCAAAAGTGACATGCTGTGACAATACATTTTGGCAAATAACTTTGCATCTCCCGAAAGATCACCATTCGGTTTTTGCTGCCTTACCAAATACTCCAAACCACGAAGAACCTCCGTCTGATATCGCCCCTCCAGATGAGACTCTCCCCCCGCAAGAAACGCAAGAGTTGCCAACGCAGTGATACCGTTGTCCGAATTTGACCCCGCGCCGCCCCGGTCCTCACCGAGCACCCGGTCCTCCCGACCGCCCCCGGAATTCTTCGAACTCCAACTCCCATCGGTCTCTTGATGATCGGCCAGCCATTGCAGGCCAAGTTCAACTGCTCGCTCTGTCTCTACCGATCCACCACGGCTCTTTGCAACCTCACTGCGGTCTTTGGACTTTCGCAGAGTAAATGCCGCTGGCAATGGCAGACCGTCGCCGAGCCGCCGAATATCACCCTGAAGTACAACATTGTTCGCTTGACGGAACCCAACGGGTAAATGCTGGGTCGGATGCGTTGGCACCTGCGGAGCGTTCGGAACTGATTCCGGTGCCGATAAAAACTCAGAACGCGAATCAACAAGATCGCTCACGAAAGGTGTCACACTCGATTGGTCAATCTCTGTAGCGATCTTTTTTTCAATGGTTGCTGCAGAATCAGCACGATTTGTGACTGCCTGCCGTTGGACCGCCTGATCCGTTTCAAATGGCAAACCGGACCGGGCACCTTGAGTCTCACTGCCTCGGCGGGTGAACTCAATCTCTTTCGGTTGAATCTCCTTTTTTATACTTGGAGAACTCTCTGCAAGCTCTTCTGGTTTCTTCAAAAATTCAGTCCGCTTTCCCGCAGTCTCCATCGATTTCATCGAGATTGCGGCCTTTTTGGTGGGCATTTTCGCCGGAACTCGATCAACGACTTCTCCTGAAAAACTCTCCGCAACCATGTCGGGCCGCGCCAACTCATCCTCCGTTGGGAGAGGTTGGGCAACCACAATTTGCTTCATACTCTGTGAAAGTGATTCCGATGACTTCAAAATTTCCGAGCCATCAATCGAATCGCCAGATTCCTCGGTCAGGTTCACGCGCAGCGGGGTCACTTCCCGTTCAGCAACTGCCGGTGGTTCTAAAATCAACCAGGTTCCCCAGGCGTAGGCGAGCAAAAGAATATGTGCAACAAAAGACAAAATCACACACTTCCAAACTGGCCGCGAATGCCCCCACTTGGTCATCGCCAGGACAAGTAAAGAGACCGCAAGGATCCCTGAACCAATCAGCAAAAACCACTGCAAATTTCCTGCCGGCAATACGGAGGAAAGCAATTCGGGCTTGCTTGGTAAAAAGTTCATCTTAACTAATCCAATATTATCGATGTGGACACTCGAGAAAATTGATACAACGTCATTAACGTTTTAAATTAATTGCCATGGGTCAGCGTCTCACTACAGAGCGAACCGAAATATTCAAATCGGAGATTCCCGCTTTTTGACAGGTCGCAAAGACACTGGCCACATTTCCATATTGGCTTGATTCATCACCGCGAATAACTACTCCCAGTTTCTTGTACTGCTGTCTTGCAGCCACCAAATCCTCTTGCAACTGGCCCAGCGAAACCATTTTTTTATCAAGATCAATTCGACCGTCCGCGTGGACATTGATGACGCGTTTTCTTGGAGCAGTCGTAAGCGCAGCCACCCCACTGACGGCGGGCACCTTAATTGAAATATCTCGTTCCAGATCATTCAGCTCACTAAACTTGGTGCCAACCATAAAAAATATGATCAACAAAAAGACAATATCTATCATCGGAGTTAGATTGATAGACGACTGGTCATCTGGTTGTGTTTTCAAAGGCATATCGCAATCTCCTTCCCTTAAGCAGCTTGCCGTGCAGGGTCACGCTCAAGGATGGCTTCGGCTGAAATCAGATTGACCACTTTCATTCCAAGTTCGTCAATCTCCATCACATGCTTGTCTACACGACTGCAGAAAAAGATATAGGCAATCAACGCCGGGATAGCGACCGAAAGCCCGGCAGCTGTCGTTAGCAACGCCTGACTAATCCCGGTCGCAATCAAGGCTTTAGGGTCTGTTGCAGATGAACTGACGGTTGCGATTGAGTCGAATGCATGTATCATGCCGAGAACGGTTCCCAGCAATCCGAGGAGTGGACAGACGGTCGCAACGCCATTGATTAATCGCAAGTACTTTCTTAAGTGGTTCGAAGAACGCTCCCCCTCATCTAAGACTGATTGCTCAATTTCCACGGCAGACCGACCCCACTTGAGCACCCCTGCTTTAAATACATTCGCCATTGGACTTTTGTCTCTTTCACACAGCTGCAACGCCGTCTCGCGATCAAGATCACCGTCTCTCAATTGTTCGAGAAACCGCTTGGTAAACGGTCCTGGAATGATCCTTCCTCTCCGAAGCCCAATAAACCGTTCAAAAATAAAAACGACAAGAATGAAAGAACAGATACCAATTGGAATCATGAGCGGGCCGCCGCTCTTCACAATATCGGTTAGCCGGCGCGTCCCAGAGATCACCTGACTTGAGGATTCTGGCTCCAGAGTTGAATCCACCTGGCTGTCCGATCCAGTCGATTCAACCTCGGTTGA
>JAPOIJ010000036.1 GCA_029979005.1 Planctomycetota bacterium
AGTGTTCCCTCCGTCATGTGACCAGAGTGAATAATGAGCCCGCCATCTTTCTGGGTATCCTCTACTTGGAACCTACCGTTCGCCCCTTCAATCCAACCGGTATCACCAACCTGACCACCGGATTCTCCATAGAACGGGGTTTCCTGCAAAACGATGAACTGTTTCCCCTCCATCACCTCCATCGATTCACATATCTGCTGCTTTACCACCCTCTTTTCCGAAATTTGATTCTTCACCCGCTCCATGACTTCGGTGACTTCTTCAAACTCTAAATACATCCCAATGATTGAGCTTTTCAATTCAGATGCCTCGTAGCCCGAAAACAGCGTCGCCTTGTGCTCTTTCTTGATTCCATCGAGTGGGCCAGCATCCCCCATGACGGTTTTCTCGCCGGTATTACTAACGTCACCGTGCTCTAGCATCCATTTTTCAAATTCAGCCCAATCAAAACTCAAACCGTGATGCTCCGCCACCGATTCGGCAATCGTGGGAGGCACACCATGGGTTTGATAGACATCAGCGACCCGCTGGGCGTCCAGTTTTGTCTGTCCACTTGCCAGTGCCTCTTCAACAATTTTTTCAACGCGGGGAATACCACGATCGATTACGGAGTAAAAACTTTTTTCTTCCTCTTCGACCACGGCGACCACACGGCCAACCGACTCCTTAAGTTCTGGATAGGGGCCTCCTAGCTGATCAACAACCGCAGGGACCAGCTGGAAAAGAAAAGGATCACGCAAGCCCATATCGTAACCTTGCAATACCGCGCGCCGTAAAAGAACTCGCACCACTGACTCTTCCGCTTTCGCGCCCGGGTAGACATTCTCGTGAATGGCGACCGAACAAGCGCGAATGTGATCGGTAATTCTGCGCAATCGCCGACCATTGTCTGACTCGGCTTCATATTTTACACCACATACCTCAGCAGCAGCATTCACAATCGGCATCAGAGTATCGATATGAAAGTTGGTGGAGACCCCCTGGAGCGTGGCAGCGGTTCGCTCCAATCCCATACCGGTATCTATATTTTTGTTCGGCAAAGGAATTAAGTTATTCGGCGGTTCACCCTCTCGATCGAACTGCGTAAAAACCAGATTCCAAATTTCACACTCAGGACCTTTGTCCGGGTGATAGAAAATTTCACTACAAGGTCCACAAACGCCATCAGGTCCGGCTGATGGTGCACTCGCTGGCCAAAAATTCTCCTTTTCATCAAGTCGTTTGATGCGATTTAAAGGTAGCCCCACCTCATTGTGCCAGATGTCTGAAGCCTCATCATCATCCAGATAAACGGTAACTGACAAACGATCTTTTTCTAAACCAAGCCATTTCGGTTCGGTCAAAAACTCCCACGCCCAATGAATCGCTTCGCGCTTGAAATAATCGCCAAAACTAAAATTCCCAAGCATCTCAAAAAACGTGTGATGGTAGGCTGTTCGCCCAACATTCTCGATATCCCCGGTTCGCAGGCACTTCTGAGAACTCGTCGCGCGGGTGAATTCAAGCTCAACTTTCCCAAGGAAATGATCCTTAAATTGATTCATTCCCGCCGGCGTGAATAGCACTGATTTATCCCACTTTGGCACCATCACATCACTCGGACAAACCGTGTGGCCTTTTGTTTGAAAAAATTCGAGGTATTTAGATCTTAATTCGTCAGTTTTCATTGTTTTTTCCGGAAACGGGGCAGATCACCCAATATATCGCTGAAAGGCCAAATCGACCAGAACGATCACTTCATGTGACCTCGAATTTAGGATTTTTAAAGCGACCTAAACAGTGGTTCTCCACACACTCATTCTTCAGAACTGATCGAGAAACTGCCCCACGGCCGTCCAGTAGCCAGTGTGGTCTGAGAATTTAACCCACAGTGCCCGCGCCCCGTGATTCCCATTCGTCTCGGGAACATAGGAAGTTTTCGAACGAACCGGAGCAGCATCGTAAATCGCTTGCCAGCTTGGAGCCTCTGCCTTCGATGAAGTAATAAACAACGGCACCTGAATTTTAGCTGCTGATTCTTCAATCCAACGATCACTTTTTCCCTGACTGACAAAATACTCTCCAGGCGAAAAGGCCATCACTCCGCTGACCAAATCAGGATTTTCGCCGACAATTCGCAAAGCCAAGGACGAACTGTACGAGCTACCCCATAAAATTAATTTCGCCTTGGGGTAATTTTTCCGCGCCCATTTGACTGCCGCCATCATATCTTTCTCAGCATCAACAAACTCAGTCGAATTATTTTGAGCAACCGCCTCTCGATGAGTCTCATTAATAATGCCATTCACTTCACCGCCGGATCGCTGATCAATTGCGAGACACTGAAATCCCAACTCATTTAACCGGGGAGCAATTTGACGGTACTCTCCTCGCGACCAACCAGCCTGATGGCATAGCACGACCATTGGTGCTTTAGCGTCTAACGATCGTCGATATAAATCGGCGGTTATCACTAACCCATCCAATGATTTAAATTTCACCTGCTTAAAATTTTCAGGTTTCAGTAAAGATTGATCTAATTTCATCTGTGGTAACTCCGGAATTACCGATGGCCACCGCGCTAATTTTATCTTGACGGTTACCGACTTCCCCGCTCGAAGAACATCAAAGGTAATCTCATCGCCAACCCCATGCCTTGATGTCATCTTCTGAAATTGTCGAAGCGACGTTATTGGGCTGTTTTCGAAGCTGGCAATCAAATCTCCGGGTTTTAATTTTCCTTTGGCCGGAGAGGCGTCAACCGTTTTTAGAACAACAACTCCCTTTCCATCATCAGCCAGCCGATAATGAACTCCTAAAAACCCGCGATCATCGGCAACGCCCGTCTGGGCTCGGACCGAATCAGTAAAAAAACAAATCGCAACCAAAGCCAACAGAGCTATCAAATTCGTTTTCAGCACAAACATCGACTACGTTCCAACAATTAGATTTGATCCACAATCTCAACCGCTACTCATTCTACCGCTTGTATGCAGCGCTCGAATACGCCCAGCCATGAAAAAACGAATCATTCATCAGTCTGCTGAAATGCTCAGTTAATAAAAATCGCCTAGCGGTATCAATTCAAGGGCGATTCCCCCCCTCTGAAAGCAACAAAAAAAAAACCGGCCACATGGCCGGTTCAGAAAGTTCACTTATCTTGTTCACGAGTTGTCGGACAGAAAGCTCCCACATCATTTAAACAGCAAAAAACAATGCTATTTAGATCAACATGAAACCATTCCCTTAACTCTTGGGAGGATGAGCTTTCGCGTCTTTATCGATCCCTTCCAGCACTTCGCTCATGTCTTCGACATAGCCGCCCGCCTCGAGAACTTTCCGACGAATCTCCTCGCAAACATCCTTATTCTCAATTAAGTAGTTTCTAGCTTTCTCTTTTCCCTGCCCAAGATGTGTACCGTCGTATTTAAACCAAGAACCACTCCGAGCAACAATCTTGTGAGCAACACCAAGATCGAGAACATCTCCCTCGTAACTGATACCATTGGAGTGCATCATATCAAACTCTGCGATTCGAAACGGTGGAGCGACTTTGTTCTTAACAATTTTTGCTTTCACCCGTTGTCCGACCTGTACATCACCATCTTTCAGGGCGCCGATCCGACGAACGTCAATTCGAACCGAAGTATAAAATTTCAACGCACGACCACCCGGAGTGGTTTCCGGGCTTCCAAACATCACGCCAATTTTCTCACGAATTTGATTGATAAAAATTGCGCATGTCTTACTGCGAGAAATCGCCCCGGTCAGCTTTCGCATAGATTGACTCATCAATCTCGCTTGCAAGCCAACGTGTGAATCACCAATCTCTCCGTCCAACTCTTTTTTCGGAACGAGAGCCGCGACAGAATCAACAACAATTACGTCCACTGCGTTAGACTTCACGAGCATCTCTACAATTTGCATTGCCTCTTCACCGCTGCTGGGCTGAGAAACAAGTAGAGTATCTAACGAAACGCCTAGTTTTTTGGCCCACGTCGGATCAAAAGCGTGTTCCGCGTCCACGATCGCTGCGATTCCTCCGGATTTCTGCGCCTCAGCAATTGTGTGCAACGCGAGTGTTGTCTTACCGCTCGATTCCGGACCGTAGACTTCAATGATCCGCCCGCAAGGCAAACCACTACCACCCAGCGCCATATCGAGTGAAAGACTTCCAGTTGATATACCACGTATCTCCTGTTTGGAATCGTTGCCGAGTGCCATAATCGATCCGGAACCAAACTGAGCTTCAATCTGCTGAACCGCAGTTTTCAAGGTCTCGTGTTCCGAAAGCATCTTATCCACTGCGGCCACTTCCCCTTTTTTCTTGGAATTACCGACAGCTTTTTTTGACGCTGTTTTTCCGGAAGATTTTGTTTTTGCCATGGGTGTCTCTACTTTGCGATTGGGGGAGGAAGCCTTGGTTACAGTCGGTGTCTTTACTTGTTTCAGCTGGGAACCGTTGCCAGCTTTTGCTGGAACAGAGACTTTCGTTTCTGCCAACACTGTTTTTACGTTGCTTTTTGCTGTCGTCGTAGTCGCCATCATATCTCCTGCTGGGAATCGAGTAATCGCTCAAGGCCTCGCAGTAGCTCCGTTCGAAGAGGCTTGAAACATTCGCTCAAACTACTTCCGACGAAAACTACGATACGACTCGTAAAACCGGTTTACAAGTGCCTTCAACTATAAGATTCGCAGTTGATTGGACACGTATGGTCAATCCATACGCTTTTTTTAGGGAAATTGAGAATTTCGGCCAAAAACCAAACTAGCTCAATTTTGTACAGTTATCGAGAATTAAGCAACCCTAACTTTAAGCAAACCCAGGTGAACTCAGTTATGCACTCAAGCCCTGCTTGCTTTTTCTCTCCAGTTTCGACAACTCCTCTTCGCGCAAACCAGCTCGGTCAGCTGCATCTTCCAAGAGGTAGTTCAGCTCTGCCTGATCTTCCGCGTGAAACACATCGTACGCGTGTGCCGGACTTCTCGCGTGATAGAGCTGTTCGACTAGGTTTCTGTCTTTCACGATGGCCGTCGCAAACGCAGCGATCACCTCCAGATGGCGGTTCCGCTCCAGTTCAGGAGTTGCCAGCAATAAAACCGCATGCACAAGTCGGCCGTCAGGAGCCCCCAGATCCAAACCTTTGCTACTGAGCCCGAGTACCCCACGCATCTCAGCTCCTTCGTCGAGGATGGCGTGTGGGATCATCAAACCACGGCCGACGCAGGTCGTCTCCTCAGCATCCCGTTCCAAAACCAGTTTGACAAATTCATTCTGTGGCAACTGAATGGTAGACGTGCTGTACAATTGATCGGAAAGACTGCGAATCACATCTTCTTTGGTATCACCAACCAGCCCGACTGAAATCCGTTGCTCTTGTAAAAAATCAAGCAATCTTGGGCGATCGTTATGATCCTCTCCAGATCTTAAAATTGCCAATCGAGTAGCACTCGGACCAAGTAACTGGTTAATGGCGAGTGCCGACAATCCAACCGTGTTTACAATGTCCTGTATTTCCGAATCAAAGCTCGGGTCACTTACGACCAACAAAATCAATCCAACAGCAACACCGCCATGCGGCAGCAACGCCACTCCAAGATACTTTCGAAGATTCTTCGTCCCGCCCGAAAATGTCATTGAGGTATACGCACTTAAGACTTTGGCAGTCAGACGAGCAATAAAATACAGCAACACCAGTGCCAATGCTTGAGGAACCAAACCGAAATCCAACCTCATTCCCGCAAACGTAAAGAACAAAGCGAATAGAACTCCGCCGATCGACTGCAAATATGCTTCGCAGGAACGAACAAGATCGTGTCTAAGATTTGTGACTGCAATTCCAGCAAACGTACAAGCCAGAATGCCGCCCGAAGCACCAAACCCAGATGCTAACCCCCACGCAGCAAGTACGATCGCCACCATCGTTGGCCCCAGAAAGGCCGGACTTACCACGGTTCGAGTAAGTAAGATCGCAATGGTGGCACAGAATAAACCTATCAAAAATGTTGCGACAAATTGGACAGCAACTTCTTGCAGTGCCATCAACCAGCCAACATCACCCCCAAGAAAAGCCGCTACGAAAACAAACACTGCAACAGCAACCATGTCGATCAAACCGATCGCGGCCAACAGCGTGCGGGTCAAAGTTCCGCGGGCACGCGCTTCCTGAATAACGAGAACCGTGGTTCCCGGCGCACCTGCAATTGCAATCGCTGCCAAAAGAATCGCCGGGTTTCTAGTCATCAATTCACCACCCGGCACGAGCGGCCCGATGAAAAATAGAATGGCACCGACCACCACCGGAGTGATCAGCGTTTCGCCAAGCAACAAAGCACCGACCCTTTTTCCAGCGTTTCTCAGGCTGGAAAAATAAAGTGTCGCCCCTACCGTAAAGGCAATGAAACCAAGCACAAAATGCATGTAAGGCAAGAAATTGTTTAGCTCATTGACGCCATTCTCTGTTTGCATCCCGGGCAACTGAAGTTGGCGGAGTAGAATACCGGTCGCGATCCACCCCGTTACCTTAGGTAATCGAATGCGGGCAAACAATTCGCCACCGATAATACCGGCAATCAGAACCGTAGCAAAGTTAAGAAGAGGATCGTCAAACGTTTGGTTGGTAAAAGGCATTCAGGTTCGATCGGGATCCAGAAGTGAAGTTCGATAATTAAACGTCGTCAGCGGATGACAACCGACGATTCAACCCCAGTTCAATTACGGAACTTATTTGGATTTAAATCTAATCCAATTTAAGGTTGGGAAAATCTGACAAAACCGGTGACATCAACCGACGATCCGCTCTCGACTTAGCTTCACCCCTTCAACTTGATCCTAGCCATAGGCGTATAACTTGGGCGACCACGCTCGGCATAACTGGCAAATACGATCACTTCGTCAACATGACAAAATCCACCATCATGACTTCTAAGTTTATGAACTAATTCTAACAATTCATCATTCCACCGCCCACCGCGGGATAACTTTCCCAAGGTCATGTGCGGAATATAGTCATTTCTATCCTTGTTGACGCCCCAATGATGGAGCACACCTTCCAGCGCCGTATAAAGCTCACACAATTGCTCCCGACCTTCGTCGACACCAATCCAGAGAGTCCGTGGTTCTTGTGCACTGGAAAAGCCATCAACTCCTTGCAGCGACATCTCAAATGATTCGAACGGTTCGATCGCATCCTTGATTAACTTGCACAACTCTGGAACTTCAACATCGATAACTTCACCGACGTAATTAAGTCCAACAAGCTGGTTTTCGAGCTCGACCCAGCGGTATTGATCGCACAAAGCCGCCAAACGACGGACGACCTTACCAACGTTATTATTGACTCGCTGCGAGACTTTTACGGCAATGAATGTTCTAATTTTTCCCATGGCCTTAGTTTAATCAAACTCACCCATTTTGGGCGAGGGGCTCACGCAATCCCATGGTTGTCCCTTCAAGCTGGTTGCAGATCTTACAAAAAACTCAATAATGAGGCCTTAATTTGAGTGCAACTCGGACGGAACCCTAAAAGTGACTGATAAAAACTACGATGTGTTTGGTGTTGGAAATGCGATTGTTGATACCCTCGCACAGGTAGAAGATGAATTGATTTCAAATTTGAATCTTGGCAAGGGCGGAATGTCTCTGATGGACACGGAGAATCAGGCTCAGGTCCTTAGCCAACTTGAAAATAAGAGTCTCCGCCTCGCTTCAGGCGGTTCAGCGGCCAATACAATGGTCGCCATCGCTCAAAGCGGCGGTAGTGGCGTCTACTGTGGTAAAGTCGCACACGACACCAACGGTGAATTCTATAAGAAAGATATGGAGCAGTCGGGAATCGTTTTTCCAGTCCCTCTCGCCCCCGAGTCAGCCTTACCTACCGGAACCTGCGTAGTTTTAACCACGCCAGACGCTGAGAGAACGATGTGCACTCACCTCGGGATTTCGACAACGCTCACAAAATCTGAGATCGATGTCGACTTACTCTCCCAATCCAAGTGTAGCTACATCGAAGGATATCTCTGGGATGCTGAAGAGCCAAGAGCCGCTTGTATCGAGGCGTTTGAGCAATCTAAACGATTGGGCGTCACCACTGCATTTACGTTTTCCGACGCTTTTTTGATTGATCGATTCGCCGACGACTTTCACCGGGTGGTTAAAGACTACTGCGACATCATCTTTTGCAATGCTGACGAAGCCAAACAGTTTTTTCAAACCGAAGACATCAACGAATGCACGACAAAAATGGCTGCAATTTGCGACCTGGCATTCATTACCGACGGTGGTGACGGAGCCTACGTGGTAGAAAAAGGAAACGTCTTCAAAGCCAACGGTTTCCCCGTAAATGCAATCGATACGAACGGTGCTGGTGACGCTTTTGCGGGAGGAGCTCTTTACGGCATCACCTCGGGAATGACGGCCAACAACGCTGCAAAATGGGGAAATTACTTTGCCTCTCGCGTTGTAGAGAACATCGGACCACGGATAGATGGATCATTAAAAGAGCACGTCGATTCGGTAATTAGTTAAGTTAGGTAGATTCAAACCTGCCATCACGTTCAAGTCGTGCGGAAACTTCAAGATGGGGTTAAGCCCCCTCATTTGTCGCGAATGTGTTCCGAAACTAGCGCTGCGCCGCGACCGAACTCCAAAGCCCCAGACTCTGAATCATGCGGTTCGCAAGCATTCACATGCATAGGTTCAACGCTGACAAAATGTACCGCTCACTTTATTTCAAGTAACCAATTCGGTTGCCAGCACCCCATCAAACATTACACAAGAATTACATTTGGCAAACACGCCAAACGTAATCTTTTCGTTGCTTTTCCCTATACTTTCAGCAGTCGATCGCGTGGCTTCAGCAAGCCATTGCTTTCGGATTCTCCAATCGGACAATCCCCATAGATAGGAATCTTTTCATGGCATCGGTAACGGAACCCACTCGCACAGAACCCACTCGTACGGAAAGAGTCATTCCCGTAAAGCCATCAAACGTAACTTGCACAACTACTGACACACACCCAAGCGAAATTACACCTGCTTCTTACTCCCCAATCCCAATCGAATCCGGGACGGATTTACCAGTCACTCATGAACACACCAGTGAAGATTCCGTTGCACGACGTCTCGTCATTCTAGGGACTGTCCTTTTTCCCCTGGCCGGATTAATTGCGGCGATCATTATCGCGTCGCAATATGGAATGGTGCGCTGGATCGACATTGTCATGCTTGTCGGGGGCTGGTACCTCACAGGGATGGGTATCACGATTGGTTACCACCGCATGCTCACCCATCGATCCTTTGAAACAGTAGCACCAATCAGGGCATTCTGGACAGCCATGGGAGCGTTCGCAGTCGAAGGGTCACCAATTGACTGGTGCATGGTTCACCGAAAACACCATCAATTCTCAGATCATGAAGGCGACCCTCATTCCCCCCATCTTCATGACGGGGGTTTTCTCAATCAGCTAAAGGGTTTCTGGCATTCCCATACTGGCTGGCTCTTCAACTCAAACTGGTCAAAAGTGGAGCGCAAAAAGTACGTTCCCGATCTATTAGAAGACAAGCTGCTAATGGCGATTGACAACCATTACGTCAGTTGGGTTACTGCCAGCTTACTGATCCCAGCCATGATTGGCGGTGCCGTCGCACTTCTCACTCCGGGGTTTTCATTGACCAGTGTCGCCGCTGGAGCCGGGCTCGGTTTACTATGGGGTGGACTGGCCCGCGTTTGCGTTTCTCATCACATCACCTGGTCGATCAACTCCATTTGCCACATCTTTGGATCGCAGGACTATAAATCCTCAGACGACTCTCGAAATAACGTTTTCTTTGGCTTTTTAAGCCATGGCGAAGGCTGGCATAACAACCACCATGCCTTCCCAACCTCAGCAAGACACGGGCTCAAATGGTGGCAATTTGATCTGAGTTGGGTCGTCATTCGAACGCTGGAAAAAATGGGGCTTGCATGGAATGTGAAACTGCCTTCCCCAAAACAACTTGAGAGCCGCGCCCTTAATTAGTCTGTTTTATTTTGGCCGCTCGGCTAAACACTCCGAAAAATTTGCCGCAACGAACCGCTTGGACGAGCTGGAAACCGAATCCTAAGCTCCACAGGACAGATGTGAAAGTTTGACGAAACTGCGGAAAACACGGGGAACATTTATTCAATCCACGTTTTTCAGGCAGATTTGGTCAACGCGCTGTGGTTTCATCACGAACACTTCCTCGTTCAGCCAGCAATCATTCGCGTGGTAGGAACAAGATGGTTTGAATTTTTTTCACGCATGAGGGCAGGGCAATGAGTAGGTCGTTTAAACGTTTGACGTTAATAGGCGGATTATTGCTTCTGGTATCACAAGGGGGCTGCAACCTTCCGGGTTCGGGCAAGAAATCTCAGTCTTTCCTCTCCGCAAGGCCAGGCAGTTCGACCTACTCGGCTAATTATCGACCCTCAGGCCAAAGCATGTACGGCAGTCAAGCTTTTTCTGAAGTCGGTGACAAAACGAACAACCAACTCCCATCCGGCTACTACACGCTTCCACCTGGATTTACCGGTTCTGCCTTGACTTCCAATCAACCCGTAACCCAATCCTGCTGAGGAACCTAAGAGATTTCGGCACCGTGCGTGCTGACGACCGGCAAATCCCATCTCTTCTTTGGGAATCAATCTGCCCTCGGTAAATCGCGACAGCAATTTGAAGCTGTAGCTAAGCGCGTAAACTTTTCGGCTTCGCGCTCGTACGAAACTACTTCTCCACCGGTTTTTTCAAGAACCGGTAACCGGCGTCTCTGATCGTCAAAAAATGTACCGGCTCCGATGGATTAAGTTCGAAAGTTTTGCGCAATTGACGCAGAACTTGATCCGGAGCACGAGTGTTCATATTCCCGTGCATTCCCCAAACTTCTTCTAAAAGTTTTGCCCGGGGCACAACAAGCCCCTCGTTCATAACAAAAAACTTCAATACCTTTATCTGCAATTGAGTGAGCCTCGCTGCTTTTCCCCTCACAGATACCTCATAGGTTTGGAAATTGACGACGGCGTCTCCAAATTCATATTCAACCACATGCTTGACCGCTGGACTGCCGCCACCCGTTCCAATACCTGCGTTTTGAAACAGTAAGTTTTTTACTCGAGCCAACAACTCCTCCAGCTCAAATGGTTTGACAAGATACTGGCTCGCTCCAACTTCAAACCCGCGGGTACGATCTTCCGAAAGCGTTCTCGCGCTTAACATCAGTATTGGCATCCGCTCTCCCGACTGACGTACTTGTTCGCAAACTTCATATCCACTCATCCCCGGTAACATCAAGTCAAGCACGATCAAATCAACAGGCAAATCCGCATTCTTAACTGTATTCAATGCAGCCAAGCCATCACCTACTGTCGTCACCAAAAAACCTTCAGCCTCGAGGTTAAATTTGATGCCGACCGCCAAGTGCTCTTCATCTTCGACAACTAGAATATGTTTCTTATTTTCCAAGTTCATCACTTCGTGCTCTTTGATTCGTGAATTTTCAACTCGACTTTTCAGTCGACTTTGCATTCCCTGAGGAGTAATGAGCCAAGGCGTTCGGCAGTCGCACCTCAAATACTGTTCCCAACCGCTTATCACGATCGAGCACCGCAACTTTACCACCCAGTCTTTTTACGAGCGTTCTAACGATGTAGAGCCCTAAACCCGTTCCAGGTTTTTTTCGCTGCAATTCCGCGCCCAAACGAAAAAACCTCCCAAACACCTTTCGTCGAAATCCCTTCGGGATTCCCTCGCCGTTATCAGAAATTTCAATCACAATATTTTCACCAACGATCCGCGAAGCCACTTGCACCTGCGGTGGTGAACCAGCGTACTTCACAGCATTGTCGATTAAGTTCCTGAAAATCATTACAGCATCAACGCGGTCGGCTTTGATTTGACAATCACATAAATCGAGCTCGATTACCGATTCATCAATACGATAACGCGCACTTACCGTCGCCGCACAACCGACCAACAACTCTCCAAGATCGATAGTCTCAACTTCCTCACCGACATGCTTGCGTTCAATATTTCCCGCGTCGAGCAGGTGGCTGATTAGGCCATCCAGTCGTTCCACATCCGCCATCATGAATTGCTGAAACTTATCTCTCTGCTCTAAATCCACATCTCGCATGCTCATGGTTTGAAGATACAGTTTCAGCGAAGCGATGGGGGATTTTAGTTCATGCGTAACACTGTCGATAAAATTTGATTGGCGGCGAGTAAGATTAATCGCCTTAATCGATAGCGATAAATACATCACAACGCCAATCAACACGACCAGGAAAAGCAAACTCCCAACCGACAACATCGTCCAGTAATATTGAGGCTGACGATTCGTCGCACCGCTAATGCTCATCAGCACCCAACCCACAGTCAGTGCTACGATAATCAGGATTAACGTAACGCCTAGGGTGATTGGAAATCGAAGGGAGCGACGTTCAAACATCGTTCAAAGCCTAAAAAACTAATAAACCGCCCGAGGCCAATTATACTTCGCAGAGTGTACCACGGTCTAGCGACGGATACCTCAAGATCCCTTGCCACCTTTTTTCTGCTGCTTTGACCACGCATCTTTCAGCGTTACCGTGCGATTAAACACGAGCTTTTCTGGTTGAGAATCTTTCGAATCGACACAAAAGTAGCCGTTTCTCACAAACTGAAAGGAATCCCCTGCGTTTGCATCCGCCAGGATTGGCTCCACTTTGGCGTTTTGCATCACCACTAAAGCATTGGGATTAATTAGATCCTTCCAGTCTTTCCCGTCGGGAACATCAGCCGGATTTTCGTTTTCAAACATAACATCATAGAGCCTTACTTCGGCATCAATTGCATGCTTCGCCGAAATCCAATGGATCGTCCCTTTCACTTTGCGACCATCCGGGGCTTTACCGCCTGATGTTTCAGGATCGTAAGTGCATCTTAACTCAACGATTTCACCCTTCTCATCCTTAACCACTTCATTGCATTTGAGGAAAAATGCGTTCCGTAATCTGACTTCCCCGCCAACAGTCAACCGGAAGAACTTTTTAGGGGCGTCCTCCATGAAATCGGATCGCTCAATATACAATTCCCGGCCGAATGGAACCTCTCTCGTCCCGGCATTTTCATCCTCTGGATTGATCCCTGTCACCCTCATCTCGAATTCGTCCTCGGGATAGTTCTCAATCACAACTTTGAGCGGATCGAGAACGCCTGTCACCCGCGGAGCAACTCGATTCAAGTGCTCACGAATACAAAGGTTCAACAATGCAATGTCAGTCGTGCTGTTGTGCTTGGTAATCCCAACACGTTTCGCAAAACTACGAATGGATTCCGGAGTAAACCCTCTCCTTCGGAAACCGGATATCGTTGGCATCCTCGGATCATCCCACCCCTCAACAAAACCACCGGACACTAACTCAGTCAGCTTACGTTTACTCATCATCGTGTTGGAAATCACCAACTTTGCAAACTCGATCTGCTGTGGATGGTGCACCTCGAGTTGGCCAATGTACCAATCATACAGGGGACGGTGCTGCTCAAACTCCAGCGTACAAACTGAATGCGTGATGCCCTCGATCGAATCGCTTTGCCCGTGAGCCCAATCGTAATTGGGGTAAATGCACCACTGATCTCCCGTGCGGTGATGAGTCGCGTGTCGAATACGATACATCGCCGGATCCCGCAAATTCATATTGTCGGAATTCATGTCAATTTTTGCACGTAAGGTTTTTTCACCGTCTGCAAATTCACCATTCTTCATCCGCGAAAATAAGTCGAGATTCTCCTCGACTGTTCTATCCCGATAAGGACTGTTCTTTCCGGGCTTATCCCAGCCTCCGCGATATTCCCGGACTTCCTCCACAGTCTGATCACAGACGTAAGCCTTCCCCTGCTTGATTAACTCAATTGCCCAGAGGTACAGTTTTTCAAAATAGTCTGATGCAAAAAATTCGGCATCCCATTCGAACCCTAACCAGCGAATATCTTCGCGGATTGAATCGACGAATTCGGTATCTTCTTTTTCCGGATTGGTATCATCGAAGCGCAGGTTGCATTTTCCACCAAACTCCTCAGCCAATCCGAAATTGAGACAAATGGATTTCGCATGCCCAATGTGAAGGTAACCATTTGGCTCTGGCGGGAACCTCGTGTGAACTCGTCCATCGTTTTTACCGTTGGCAACATCGTCGGAAACCCTTTGGCGAATAAAATCTAGCGATTTGTGTTCGGACTCGTTCATTACAGATTTACTCTCATTTTGTTGCAAAGCTCGCGATTGAGGCCAAATCTTTTGACATCAATCTTCGACTCGAATCGTAACGGATAAAGCTATTTTGGGCGAGGGGAAGTCCCTTTTTCTACTGAATCCACCCGTTCTCTCAGGAATCAGGAAACTACCGATTCAGCCCTCACGGCAACTCGGTTACAATCCCCTTAACAGGGTCCAATTTTTCTTCGACAAGGACCGTAAACGCGGAAAGCCTGAGGGACGATTCAAGATGCGAAACCTACTTTTGATCAGCAGTTCTCGCGTGCATGGCACTGAATTTCTGGAGCACTGCCGGGACGCCATCGCTGAACATCTTGCAGGTTGCCAATCGCTCCTGTTTGTTCCTTACGCCCTCCAAGATCATCGGAAATACGCGGATCTTGTTGCCTCAGCTTTGGCACCCATCGGCATAGAGGTCAATTCAATTCACAACGCAACTGATGTTCGGGCAAGTGTGCAGCAGGCAGAAGCTATTTTTATCGGTGGGGGTAATACATTCCGACTGCTGAAAACAATCTACGATCTTCAACTGAGAGAACCACTTCGTGAGGCAGTGCAGGGGAGTGGCAAGCCGTATATGGGAAGTTCGGCGGGAACCAACATGGCTTGCCCCACAATTCGAACCTCAAACGACATGCCGATTGTGGAGCCCCCTTCCTTCGAGGCTCTGGACTTTATCCCATTTCAAATCAACCCTCACTTCATTGATGCCGACCCAAATTCAACCCACAAAGGAGAAACTCGCGAGCAACGCATTGCTGAGTTCCATGAGGAAAACACTACACCCGTCCTCGGATTGCGTGAAGGGAGTTGGTTGAAAGTTCAAAACGACCAGTGCACGCTCCATGGAAAAACCGGTGCTAAGCTTTTCCTCCCTAACACCAATCCAGCCGAGCTTCAATCAGGTGATCTCAGTCATCTTATTTGACGATCCCCAACCATTTACTGCATGCTTCGGCGAGCCCCCTCTCTCAGAGCTATTGATTCGCCTCCACTCGTTTGGCCAATTCATCCAAAGCGATTTGAATTCGATTGCAACACCGCTGACGGCCAAGAATTTCCAGCGTATCAAACATTCCAAAACCAGCTGCCTTTCCCGTCACGGCGACGCGAAGTGCGTGAATAACATCCCCGACGCCAATTCCCTGATTTTCACAGAATCCATGAAGAGTCGTCTCCAGTGCCGCAGCATCAAAATCATCAGTGACGTTTAGGACTTTATTAAATTCAGCAAGCAGAAAACCGGCATTGGCTGGTTTAACCATTCGCTTCTGGAAAGGCTTCTCGTCGAATTCCATATCCTCGTCAGCAATAAAAAAGGTATCGAACTTCAAAATATCGCCAGCCATACAGATCCGATCCCCGGCCGCTTCAACTATTTGAGAAATCAATTCTCCCTGCTCGCACGCAACTGGGTCGCTTACTAAATTTGCCTTCTGTAAAAACCCAAGACACATTTTTGTCTTCTGCTTGAGAGGCAATGCGTTCATATAAGACGCCTGAAACGACAACAATTTTTGACAATCAAAACTGGCTTCACTTCGAACAATCCGATCAGCCGAAAAATGCTCAAGCATTTCTTCACGAGAGAAATCCTCTGTTTTGTCGTCGAGTGACCAACCAAGCAAGACGAGATAATTTAGAACGGCATCTGGGAGAAAGCCGATGTCCCGGTAGAAATCAACTAAAACAGGATTAAAGGAATAGGGGTCTGCTTCGATGCCTATTCGATTGGCAATTTCAGCCCCGGCCTGATAAAGACGTTTGAAATCTTTATTATTTAAATACTGATCAATTTTCCTCTTGCTTAATTTATTCTTACTTCCCGGCTCGGCGACAAAGGGAATATGAGCGTACTGAGGCATTTCATAACCCAGTGACTGAAGAATAAAAATCTGCCGGGGTGTGTTCGACAAGTGCTCGACGGCGCGAACAACATGCGTCACTTCAAAATCGTGGTCGTCAACCACATTGGCGAGATGATAAAGACACGTCCCATCGCCTCTCTGAATGACATGATCTGCCTCTCGCCCCCAGTCAAATGACACATCACCGCGCACCAGGTCGTGAAACTCACACTTCCCATCTCGCGGCATTTTCAGACGAACCACAAATGAACGCCCTTGAGATTCAAATTCTGCCGCCTGTTCATCCGATTCAGCCATCCAGGTACGGCTATAAACAAAGTCTCTTTTTTCTTTTTCAGCCGCTTCACGTTCAGCTGCCATTTCCTCCGGACTGGAATAATCTCGGTAGGCATGCCCAGAAGCCAATAACTGATTTGCTGCAGCCTGATAGTGCTCCAATCGCTGAGACTGAAAATAGGGTGCGTGAGGACCGCCTACCTCCGGCCCCTCGTCCCAATCCAATCCTAACCAATTGAAACCGTCGAGAATTGGCTGCAAAGTCTCGTCCAAATTACGTCGAGTATCGGTATCGTCGATCCTTAGGACAAACTGCCCCCCTGCTTGTTTGGCCAATAACCAATTAAAAAGTGCCGTTCGAACGCCTCCTATATGAAGGTATCCGGTTGGACTCGGAGCAAAGCGTGTGCGAATCGTCATGAAATCGTCGTCTATCGATAGCGGAATTTTAAAATTGTAATCACCCGAGAGAAATGAACTCCTCTCTAAGGAGTTTTAGCCTGAGCTTAGAGGTATCTTAGGCGAACATCGAGTTCAGGTGAAGGAGAAGCGACTATCAGAAATCAAGCAGCACGCCGCTGTTGTTTTTTTAATTTACGCTGCTTTCGACGTTGCGACTTGGACATCTTCACCGATTCAAACATCTCAGCACTCTCTATCGACTGGTCTACTTTGGACGCCTCGAGGTCCTCACGTCGACGTTTTTCTTTAGCGCGGGATGCCTCCGCCATCTCTTTTAAAATCTCCGAAGGCGACTTGTCCCGATTCGAAACAGCCTTTTCTTTCTTTGCAGATTTTGAAGAAGCTTGAACTTGCTGGTTGTTTCGTTTCTTCTTTGGTTTGGGCTGCTTGGGCTGGTGCGACTTGCCTTCGCGAGACTGGCTCGCTACTGAAACGACTTCCTGCACGTCTTCTTTTATTTTCTCTTCATTATGGACCAGCGGTGCAACCAAAGAGTGCGCTTCCGAGGTCGAAGCATCGTTCGATTCGACATTTTTTGCGGCAGTTGATTTTTTTGACTTCACTCGTAACTTAATTAAACCATGGGCATCAAGAAAAACATATCTCGCATACGTCAGGTGAGCCAAAAACAAACCAGTGGTTCCGAACAACAGACAATTGCCCAACATCGTATTGGGACCCAAGTCGGCGAGCGATTCTTTAGTCGCTGGATACTGCAGAACAATGGCCGCTACATAAGCCGACCAAACAAAAATCACCAATAGCAAAGAGCCGAGCGAAGCGCGGACTTCGTAAATCCCGCGAACGGTGAGCACACTCAAGGCGACCAATTTTAGCGCGAATGGAATCCAAGCTCGGTTTGCATAGTCGCCGACAAACATTCGGCTAGTTAAATTCCCAAGCACACCCGTCAAATCCGAAACGCAATTGATACTGGCTAAAATTAAGATTGCGGCCATCCACCCCCAAAGTCGATAGGCTCCGCGATAGTCATCGCAACGATGCTTGCGGAGCGCATAAATTTGAAGACTCGCCATGCCGGTGATGATCAACAAGAAAGAAGAAAACCAGCTCGCCAAGCTACCCTGACCACGAATCGAAAGCAGACGCATTCCCGACTCGCCAAGATAGACGGACCACTGATTGCTTTGCCTCGCCAAAAACGTGATCAGCCAAAGCATCGCCAACAAACCGAGAACCACTAAAAGGTAAGCACAGACTCGTTTGGGAATTAAGTCGGTAGTTTTTGCCTGACATCGCCGGTTAGCACCAAACGCATAGTGGCGGGACTGACTCTTTGAAGATGGAACTGTCTTTTCGCGTTCACGATCAGACTCAACGCACTGATCAACTCCGGCCGGTATAACCGGATCGATCGCTAATCTGCGTCGTCGCGCATCGTTTCGCCTGAATGACATAGAAAAGTAGCCCCCAAAACACATTGTCCAATAATGCTTTTCGGCAACTATCGTTCGCTAAGGTTAGTAAAGGCGACACAAGCAGTCTGAATCCGCAAAATACTCAAAGCTCTGCAACGATGGGGTTGGTAAGAACGCCAATACGCTCAATCTCAACCTGCACCTCATCACCTGGCTTCAAAAAAATCGGCGGCTTCCTGCCGGCACCAACTCCTGGCGGAGTTCCGGTAAAAATCAAATCCCCGGGTGCTAGCGTCATGAACTGCGAGAGATGACTGATCAGAAAATCAATTGGAAAGATCAACGAGGAAGTATTCGATGACTGCATGATTTCCCCATTTAATCGGCAACTAACATTCAGTTGGTGCGGGTCATCGACCTCATTTTTTGTCACTAAAAAAGGCCCCAAAGGCGCAAAAGTATCAAATGTTTTTCCCAATAACCATTGCCCGCCGGGCTTTCCCTTTTGCCAATCGCGGGCGGAAATGTCGTTTCCACAGCAATATCCAAAAACATGATCCATCGCCCGTTCACGGGGAATATGTCGCCCCGCTTTTCCAATAACAACTACCAATTCGGCCTCATAATCAACCTGACGACTGATACTTGGCAAAACAACGCTGTCCTCCGGGCCAACAATCGCCGACGGAAACATGCTGAAAACAACCGGTATCTCAGGCGGTTCGCCTCCCATCTCGCGGGCGTGGTCAGCATAATTTTTCCCAATACAGATTACTTTATCAACGTTTTTTAAAGGCGGATTTAATTTCACTTCGCCTAACGCTACCTCATTCACACCCTCGACTGCGCCCTCGAAACCACTTGCCGCCAGGTTTGCGAGAGCTAACTGAGCTGAGTCGGAACCTAGGTAAGCTTCGATCGTTTCTGGGATACCATTCAATTCTGGATTGAGTACGAAACAGCGTCCGTTTTCTTGGACGACGGCAATTCTTTGCTGCTGCTGATAGGTAACCGATGCTAATTTCATTTCTTGAACCTCAAAACCCAAATGCCAGGACGCTCCGCGACCCTCAATATACTCAGAACCGGCAGAACTGGAATTGCATCTCACTTAATGAAAACTTGAGTCTAATTCTAATCGCTGAATCAGCGTTGATTACCCATGGGGCAACCTACGATTACATACCGACTTGATTTGCTCTCTGATCGGCCCACCCCGACACCCTATCGCTTAAATCTGTAGTTAACGCCCTCGCCCATCTTATGCCCACCCCACCACCCACGGACAACGCCTCGTTTCAGCCACCAATTGTGGTAAACGCCCCCCCTACACAAGGGGAAACAATTGCAAAATTATTTCAGCAATCATTGCTCGACAACCTCGATGACGGTGTCATTTTCGTAGATAACCGTTTGAATGTCATTAGCTGGAACAAGAAACTCGAATCGATGACCGGAATCAGCTGGGGAAAAGTAGAGGGTCTGAAAATGACTCCTCAATTAGTTGGCTTTTCAGCGTCCGATGGCACTACAATCCTCGACGTTAACAATCCGCTGCTTAAAGCAATTAGGACAGGCACCTCCATCCAAGGTGAATACCGACTCGTTGGCCGCAGTGGGCGACAACACAAAGTTGAAATGTCATTTAACCCGGTTATCGATGCACGCGGACAAGTCCATGGCGGCGTGGTCTTAATCCACGATGCTTCTGTCCAGCTAGACCTCCAACGACAGCTAAAAGATCTTTATCGATTTTCGATGCTGGATCCACTGACTCAAGTTTCGAACCGTCTCGAATTTGAAAAAGCGATGGAGGAATTCGTGAGATCGCGTCATGCGTCCGGACTGAAATGCAGCTTGATCGTGACGGACATCGATTTTTTCAAAAAAATCAACGACAACTTCAACCACCATATTGGCGACCTCGCTCTCGTTGCTTTCGCTGACTTATTACGAAAATTTGTCCGGACAGAAGATGTAGTCGCACGCTACGGAGGTGAAGAGTTTGTAATCATTTGTGCCGACTGTGACCTTGAAGCCGCTTCTCAGCGAGCCGAAAAAATTCGCGTTGAATTAACCGAAACCCCTCAACCCATGCTAGGTGGCAAGTGCATTACCGCCAGTTTTGGCGTCGCAGAAGTTGAAGACCACGACACCGCGACTGATCTTTTTGTCCGGGCAGATAGCGCTTTGCTCGAAGCAAAAGAACTGGGACGCAACCGAGTCGTTGCCGCACAAGCTTCCATCATCCCCGGACGACCTGATATGAAAAAAGTTGATAACGCAACTTTGGGAGTATCCTGGCGGAATATTGCAAATGGCACACTTATTTGCGAAGAGTATACAACTTCGACTCCACTTGCACTCATCATCGAAAAACTGCGCGGTTACATCATCGAAACAGAAGCTGAAATTCGCACGGTAGAATCTGATTTTGCTTCTCTCAATATCGAACGCATTGACTCCCAAAAACGGGGAAGAAAAGGTCGATTTATCCTAGAAATAGAATTCAATGAAAAACTCATTCACCTCGACAAAGAAACCAAGCGTCGAGAAACGCAAACAGTGATCCGAGTCAACATTCGAGAACAGAAGAAAGGCTGGTTCTCGGCAAATGCAAACGAACTAGCCCCGGATGTCATCGCAGAACTCCGCCGGCATTTAATGATCACTGAAGTCGATTTGGTTCTAAAACCCAAACCGCTCAGCATTTCAGAAACAACACGTTAACGCAAAAACCTTCTTACGACCTCGTCCCTTTCTAGTTCGAGTAGTTAACAAAAGAATCCGCGAGTGTTTCCGGTCAATTGCAACCGCGATCACACGCTGTTATGGCTGGAATTTTCTATGCCGTTCGTTTCAGTATCGGAACAAAGCCTCCTTCCGCCTCGCTGGTTATCCATCAAAATTCAGTACGGTTAAAGCCGGTCTGCACGTCGCCCCTTTTTTTACATTCAGCTCTACCAGTATTATTCGTCTCCTGCGAATCCTGAGTAATTGCCAACTGAAATGCGACTCAGGGCAGCGTATTGTCAATTTATAGCCAATTAGCTATTTTAATGACCAACGCGCGTGCCGATTAAAGACATTCGAAATACAAATATTTGCACAGAGGAAAACATGGCTTACTCACTTCCCGAATTACCCTATGCATACGATGCTTTGGAACCACACATCGACGCAAGAACAATGGAAATTCACCACGGCAAGCATCACAATGGTTACGTCACGAAAGTGAATGCTGCTCTTGAAGGTTCTGAGCTAGGCGAAAAGTCTATCGAAGATTTAATCTCGGACCTCGGTAGTGTTCCTGAAGCGACACGCGGTGCCGTTCGAAACAATGGCGGTGGGCATGCCAACCACTCTCTTTTCTGGTCAATCATGAGCGCTGACGGTGGAGGAGAGCCAACTGGCGATTTAGCGGAAGCGATCAATGCTGAATTTGGGAGCTTCGACGGATTCAAGGAGAAGTTCACGGCTGCTGCGGGAACGCGTTTTGGAAGCGGTTGGGCTTGGCTAAGCGTGGATGGTGGAAAGCTTGTCGTAGAGAGCACTCCCAACCAAGACAACCCACTGATGGAAGGGCGAACTCCAGTCCTCGGTCTTGACGTTTGGGAACACGCTTACTACCTCAATTACCAGAATCGTCGCCCTGACTACGTTGCTGCGTTCTTTAATGTTATCGATTGGAACGCCGTAGCAGAACGATATGCCGCTGCCAAATAACGCAACGTTTTAGCGTGGCAGCTTGGTGCCAGTGATTTAAGAAAAGGGCCTGCAATTGCACGGCCCTTTTTTCATGCTAGCAATTAACAACCGTGATACATGCTTTGTTTTTGCTTTCCGCGTTTTATCCCAAACGCGTCTCGGCTGATCAAGCCCGTCGACATTGACGGAAGTTGCCGCCCTCTCTAAGATTCGCCACGCAAAAGCCCATTTTGCGAGTTTCGTTTCTATACGATTAATGTTGAGTTGAGTGACATGAATCCCTTTCAAACTACAAAATCTAATTTGCTGATGTGCTGCATCATTATCGGCACTTTTTCAATTTCAACAGGCTGTAAGCTTGGATTCCCCTCCGGCAAAACATCTTTACCTCAACCAAAGAACTTCAAGTTCTGGGAAACTGAAGATAAACTCAGCGCAAGTGAAAACAAAGAAACGCCTCCACCTCCGGCACGCCATTTCTCCCCCAGTCCTCTCGACCCAGAGCAAGAGGACATTGTGATGGATTTAAAATCACCACCCGCCGGAGAGAGACAACAACTAGGCAGTATCAATGAATTGCGGCAAGAAGTCACCAAAGTTTCAGAAAACACTGCCAATCCAATCCGAAAACCGTATCAGATGAATGGGTTATCAAATAAAAAACCATCCAGCCCAAACAATTCACCCGACAGCTTTGCTGGCCGCGATTTGCCGAATGTTCAGACGAACGGATTCACGGGACAATTCAAGAGCAATAAGAATGACTTCGTTTCGATGCCAAATTCAACCCAAAACAGCGTATCGCCGAATTCTGGGTTCAAGGCTCCTAACCCTGCCGCCCCCAGTAAAAACACCGACCTGCTTTCATTTGGTGGCTCACTCACTGACAACTCTGCCTTTCAATTCAATGGCAGCAACAACAAAAAACCGCAACCGGAAACCAACTCCAGTTTAACCGAAGCTGCTAAAATTAAATCCGAGCTATTACGTGCACAGGAACAGCTAAAGGCTCTACAAAATAACAAGGCCAACCCAAATAAATCGACACTTCCTCCAACCACTCTCACGAATAAAGAGTTCAAAGCTCCCAGCCAACCATTTGTTAAACCGCCCAGCACCACTCTGACACCCGAACCAAAATATCCTTCGACTAACTTTGATTCATTTGCCCAAAAACCATTTCCACAGAAACCATTAGGAGCGACAACTCCTCCAGCTGACATCAACAACTCACTTAGCTCCGCCGAAGCGCCATCTCCACCTCCAGCCTTTAAACTACCACAAGCACAACAAATCCCGCCCATCGACAACACTGACAGCAAGTCAGCAGTCCAAAACATCAGCAACGAAGTTGATCTCCCGCCCTCGATTTTATTTGGTAAAAGCACCTATGCTCCGGGCAGCACAAAAAAGCTAATCCCACAGTAACAGTTCACCAACAGATCGGATATCCTGCTGAAGATTTAAGATGGATCATCTCATTTGATTTTGGCCTGAAGTAGTATGTCCACCTTCGATGAACAGAAAATTAGCAACGTCCTTCCTTCCGCATACATCGAAGTTCATTCGCAAATCCACTCAACCAACGACCGGGCAATTGAGTTGCTGCGTGAGTCCTCGCTCAATTCACCAGCGGTAATTATTGCAGAGTCCCAAACGAGGGGACGCGGCCAGCGCAGTCGCCAATGGTGGTCCGGCACCGGAAGCTTAACGTTCACCTATGCAACTTCCATTTCAAATAACCAGACAGACCGCCGAAAATCGCCCCCGTCTGGGCTGATCTCACTCGCCTCCGCCCTGGCAGTTTCTAACGCCTTGAAGTCGATCGAACCGGCACATGATTTTGAGATCAAATGGCCTAACGATGTAATGTTAAATGAAAAGAAAATAGCGGGCATTCTGGTCGAATCGATTGTCGCTGATGCAAACCCATATTCAATTATTGGGATCGGTGCCAATATCAACAATTTCAACTTGCCAACACTGCAAGAGATGGACGATCGCCGAGCATCTCAGGAAACCACGCCCGCCACCAGTCTCGCGCAAGTATCGGGGCACTCCAATTCACTTTCAAACATTCTCATCAAAATCCTAACGGAGCTGGAAAAAAAAATCTCAATCGTCACTGAATCCCCACAGCAAATAGTCGACCAATTCAACCAAGTCCTGTTGTGGCGCGAGCACGCGGTAATCGTCACCTCTCCATCGGGAGCAACGCTGAACGGAATTTGCCTCGGAATCACTTCAGACGGTGGATTAGAAATCGAAACAGAAAATCAAATTAAGACTATCCACAGTGGGTCCGTTCAGAAGTTGGTTTCCTCTGGTTAAAACCACCGCTCTGCGAGTTTGAGCGCGTTAATTTTCACATTCAGCTATTATTATTTGGTTGCCAATACTGGAATAATTTTCAGTCCGGTGTCAAAATGAAGTGCTCGCCTCAAAACCGAATCAAGAGATAGGTTTTAGGTCTTACCAAATCACATCAGTCTACGAACTGACATGGTTGCCATTGAGCCATTCACTGAACACTGAAATCATCTTGCAGGAATAACAACCATGCCGCTTTTTGAAGTTGAGACAGACGCACACATCATCATTACCTGGGCGGACGACGAGGGAGCAGCAACCACGGTCGCTGGCGATTGTTACCCGGGCGAAAATATCGTCCGACTTACCAAACGCCCCCGAAATAGTTGGGTCATTTCAAAAGGTGTGCTTGGGATTACCGCTGAATCTGATCCCTGCGGCATTGCCCGGGACTGTCTTGCCAAAGCGTCCGGAGACAAAGTTCACGCGATACGGTTGTATATGCAGGAAACTGGCACCGACCTCGAGCAAGCTCGAAAATCTATCGAATCGAATATGGTGATGGGCTGGTAGCCGAAGCAACCGGCTGGAACTAATTTTATCGGGCATGCGATTGTTAGATTCAGTGATGGCGCGATTGGTGAAATCAGCCCCCACAACAGATTCGTATTACGGCTCGGGCTCACCTCTGCTCGTCAATCTTTTAATAATTGATTTTCATTCCAACCACTCCATGCCTTGACGCTTTCCACCGACATAACATCTTCAAAACTAAAGCCGAAAAACTAACCCCATTCCTGAAATCTCAACTCTAGTTTCTACCATGACGAGCCTGATTTCTTTAAAGCAAATCACGAAGTCCTACAAATCCATGCAGGCTCTCGACGGCATTGACCTTGAGGTTCGAGCGGGAATTACAGGATTGCTCGGCCCCAACGGAGCTGGTAAGTCTACTCTCATAAAATTACTACTCGGATTAGTTCAACCCACCAGTGGCACAGCATCTTTCCTCGGATTCGACGTACGGAAACAGGGGCGAGAAATCCGCAATCGGATTGGATACATGCCCGAAGACGACTGTTACATTTCCGGGCTTTCGGGCGTCAATGCGGTTCAATTTTCTGGTTGCTTATCAGGCATTCCCAAAACCGAATCGCTGCGTCGGGCTCACGAAATCCTGGATTTCTGCGATATGAAACAGGAACGCTACCGAATGGTAGACACTTATTCCACGGGCATGCGGCAAAAAATAAAATTTGCCTCGGCGATCGTTCACGATCCCGAATTCTTAATTCTCGATGAACCAACGTCCGGTCTGGACCCCGAGGAGCGTGAGACTCTCTTAAAACGAATCCGATTACTGGCTTCTCAAATGGGGAAATCCGTTTTGATTTCGACGCATATCTTACCGGATGTTCAAGCGATCTGTGACGACGTTGTTATTCTCTCTCAGGGGAAAGTCAAACTTTACGAACCGCTGGCCAACCTTAATCGAACGACCAACCCTTCGTTCTGCATTCGAGCGATTGACAATATTGATCAACTTGCTCAGGCACTGGACACTGATGATGTTGAAGTGATCAAAAACCCGGATGGAACGTTAACGGTTGCCAGTCAGGCACCAGAATTGCCGGAGATCATTTGGAAGGCTGCCTACCAAACCGGAGTTAATATCCAGTCACTTATTCCAGCTCGGAATTCACTTGAAGAGGTCTTTCTCTCAACCGTAACCGAATCTCCCAACACTGAGGAGGTCAATTAATGCCTATCCATGATGTTGGTTACAGGAGATTGACAAATGAAAAAAACTCATCGCTTTTCCGATGGCTGGCGATCTGCCGCATCGGCGTGCAACTCGCACTGAAATCCAAATGGGTCAAACGCATCATGCTAACCGCATGGCTTCCGATGACATACTGGGCGGCGGGTTTCTTCGTTATCGAGAAACAACTCATTGCCGATCAACTCAGTATCATGGAAGGGGGCGGCAGCCTCAACCAAGCCGCCATGCTCGCGCTCACGGAATCAATAACGAATCGATTTTCGTTTTTCCTGGGTGTCGATGATCTCCAAAACGTTTTTCGATCTGGTGACATCCCTGAAATTCGAAATACAATTTGGCGATGGATGCTGATGTCGTTTTTTAGATATCCGCAAGCAATTGTTATTTTGTTTCTTGTCGGATTTATCGCCCCGTCGTTAATCTCACAAGACATTCGATCACGAGCATTTTTACTTTACTTCTCTCGACCGATCTCCAAACTCGAATACATCTTTGGCAAGATCTGCGTTCCATCTATTTTCATAACTTTAGTCACAACGCTGCCGGCACTTTGCCTTTACATGATTGCATTGTTAATGTCTCCAGACATTTCAACATTCCCTCAGACCTGGGATATCCCGGTCCGAATTATCATTGCAACATTTGGTTTGGTAATCCCGACATCGGCGGTCGCATTGATGCTCTCTTCGTTGACTCAGGAAAGCCGGTTCGCCAACTTCTCGTGGTTTGCCGTTTGGGGGCTCGGCCACGGAGCCTGGCTAACCATCGTTCTCGCCACGGCTCTGCAAATGGGACTTCCCCTATGGGATCCCGAGGTCATGCGAAGTGAAGTCGTGACGAACTGGTCTGCAATTTCGCTATATAACAGTCTGGGAAGCCTACAGTCGTATATATTCGGATTTGAAACATTCGCTGAATCGTGGAGAGGGATTATTTCACTTTTTGGTATCACTGCTTTCTCCATGACGATCCTCTACCGAAGAGTATCCTCGCCTATGTAATTGACACTTCCACGTGAAGAATGAACCGACTGGCGAGGTAGTAAGACAATCATGATTGAATTAAAACACACAACGAAACTCTACAACGATGTAATCGGGGTTAACGACATTTGCCTGAACCTACAGGCCGGCACCTATGGTTTATTGGGGCCCAACGGTTCTGGAAAGACCACGTTGATCAATCTAATTCTTGGACAACTCAAACCAACGATCGGATCGGTAACACTCTTTGGCGTTAATCCATGGAAGAAAAGCAAGCTACTGCGCCGCATAGGACTCTGCCCGTCCGTCGAAATTAATTACCCGCGAGCCACTGGGCTTGAATGGGTCACCTACATGGTCCAACTGCATGGTTTTCGCTTTATACAGGCTCAAAAAAAGGCGAAAGAGTCACTCGACTTCGTGGGGCTTAGCCATGCGATGAACAGACCCATGAGAAATTATTCACTCGGCATGCGTCAACGCGCAAAAATCGGTCAAGCAATAGCCCACAATCCTGACTTACTGATCCTTGACGAACCATTTAATGGTCTCGATCCAATTGGGCGTCACGAAATGTCGACCTTTCTAAAAACATGGGCCTCTCAAGGAAAAGGTTTGATTCTTGCGAGTCACATTCTCCATGAAGTCGAAGCCATCAACCCATCATTCTTGCTGATTTCCGGAGGTCGACTACTCGCTTCCGGTTCTCCTTCGGAAGTTCGAAACATCCTTGCCGACACACCCTATGAATTGACCATGCGCACCGCAACTCCCAAACAGCTGGCAAAGCTATTGATCGAACACTGTGAAATTGAATCGCTCAAATTCACCTCCCCAACCGAGATCTTATTTTCAACACGCTCGGCATCCCAACTCTACAAAGCCATTCCAAAAATTATCGAACAGCATAAGATTTCGATTACCGAAATTCGGTCGACCGATGATTCTCTGAATACACTCTTTTCGATGTTGATGAAACTTCATCGAGGCGAATTAATTCAAGGAGGCCTGTCATGAGAAACACTCTTCAAAATGCGCTCGCGACCTGCCTGTTTGAAATTCGAAGTTCGTTTACGATTCAGCGCACTTCTGTATCGCTTGTTCTGGCCTTATTCCCTCCGACCATGCTGGGGCTCTTAATCCTCGGAGCCAGATTTTCGAGAACTGAAATCTCCAACTCAATTCTCCAAGATTTCACTCCCTTACTCACCATCGTATTAATTGGCTTAGTCGGCCTCTTGTCTTTGATTTTGTGGGCAACTCCCAATGTCAGCGCAGAATTGGAGGGTAAAAGCTGGGTGTTCCTCGCCAGCCGCCCCGGTGGAAGAATCTCTATCTTTCTCGGGAAATTCCTGGCCTCAGCCGGTGTCTCTTTCGCAATTTGCATTATCTCAATCTCACTCTGCACGCTCTTAATTAACACCCAACTCCGCACGGAAGACGCTGGAAGATTCTGGCTTTCCCTCTCCGGCATCTTTTTACTCGCGTGCCTCGTTTACGGAGCAGTATTTTCGTTATTGGGTGTTCTATTTATAAAGAGAGCAATGACATTTTCAGTCGGATTCGTAATTGGCTCTGACATCATCATGGGTTCAGTTCCGGGAGTCCTCATGAATAAATTTTCCATCCGCTATCACCTTCAGGAAATCTCGCTGACTTGGCTTGGATGGTTCCTTCCAAGCAGTTCCGAAATGGCCTACCGAGAGGTTTTCGGTGATGGCTATGCTGTGACTACTCACATTTTCATCCTCACGGCAATTACCCTCACCACTCTCTGCGTTGGCGCCTGGGCAATTACGAACCGGGAGTATATTTCGGCCTACGAGGCTTAGCTCCAAATAACATGTATGAAACGCTGTTACGAAGGTCAGCGATCCCCCGAATCACCAGGGCTCTGTTTTCCAACGTCTCACAACCGCATCTCCCTCTTTTCTGAATCGAAACTGCACGGCGCCGTCGCGATCGGTTCTGAAGACCGCCTTTTTAGAATCAGAAAAATTTCGTTTCATCGATTCGCTTACCCGAGCCCTTCCACAACTAATAACGATGTACTGCGGAGATGCCCATTGAATGAATTTGGCAGGAAGACTGTTCGCACTTCCATGATGAGCTGCCATCAAAACCTCTATCTCAACAGGATTGCGAGCCAACAATTGCACCAATCCTTCCTCCTCGATATCACCGGGCAGTAAAATACGCCTCCCACCATACTCGACCATCCATACGATACTATTGGCATTGTCGTTTCCACGAATGCCCTCACGAGGGGGGCTAAGGATGTCGAAGCTAACCAGAGAAGATTTGAACAGTCGATCTCCAGATGCAACTGACACAACCTCGATACCCGACTCTTCCAGACATGACAGCAATTCCCTAACTTGTAGAGACCGGTCTTTCAGCATCATGCGCGAGACATACACTTGGCCAATCGTGAACTGCTTTGCCAATTGAGGGAGCGCATTAAAATGATCTGCGTCAGCATGTGAAATCACTACCGCATCGATATGCTGAACACCCTGATACCAAAGCGCTCCCGCAATGCTCCTAGCACCAGAATCAGGTGAACCAAGTGATCCAGAATCGTAAAGCACATTCTTTCCATCAGGCAACTGGAGCAACACACTAGAGCCATGCCCGACATCTAGAAAGGTACAAACAAGCTCCCCCCCGTGCCGAGCACTTTCTTTGGCACTCCATCTTGCTGGAATCAGCCACCCAACCACCAGCCAAACCACAAGACAAATGGGTAGCCAACTTCGTTGAATTTTTGTCTTAGGATACACAAACAATAAAAATGCTCCGGTGTAAAACAGTGCCACTGAAATACCGGGCGGACCTGCCGTCCAGAAATGCCCCAATGGGATTCGCTGAAAAACGGCAACCAACCATTCGACCAGCCCCAAACTTAATTGACACAGCGAGCCGAACAGCATCGCGAGCGACGGCAAAAACGCTCCTAAAAACAACACCGCCATCCCACCATAGAGGCTGAAAGCGATCGGCAAGAGCAGAAGAGGATTAGCCACAAGGGCTACGGGGGCGATCAAATGGAATTGGTGCGCGACCAACGGTAAAGCAGCCAGCCAAATCACAAAGCTAACTAACAAAGCCCTCCGACCCTGTCGAAATATCCAATTCCAAATTCGAATTAGAGGAGACCTAGTCCCTGCAATCAATCGCTGAATTGGATCAACCGAAGGTTGTCCAAAAATCCAATCAGCAGTGATGGTTAATGAAGCGACGGCAAGAAACGAAAGTTGGGGCCCAATCCCATAAAGATCACTGGGGTTGATTATCAAAACCACAACTCCAGCGATCGCAAGTAAATTAAAAGAAAAACTCCCTTCCCCTAGAAGTCGCCCAAGACAATAAAGGGTCACCAAAATCGACGCTCGTAAAACCGGTGAACGAAACTCGACAAGCCAAGCATAAAACAGCACAAAAATGATGGTTAACCACAGGCTTATTCTTCGACTAAAAATTCCCAAACGAAAAAAACAAAAGAACGCCCCAGCCAGAACCCCAACGTGAAGCCCCGATATCGCCAGCAAATGCGAGGTGCCTGTTTCCAAAAATCTTTGGCGTCGAACTCGCGACAGCTGTTCTCGATTCCCGAGCAAAATGGCAGACGCGAACCCTGCTTCAGGACTGGGTATGTACTTCCAAGCCAATTCGTTAAATTCCCGCCTTAAACTTGAAATCCAGCGTGTTGTAAACCAATTGGCCGACTCAACCACACGAACACTTTCAGCTTGATACGCGTGAATAAAAGCGCGTTTAGCTTTTCCACGATAGTATTCCTCATAATTGAAACCGCCGGGGTTATTCGACGGCGAGCTCTTTACTAGGTAACCCAAAACCTCGATTCGATCACCCGAGTGAATGCCATTCACGGATTGGTGAATCACAAGATCACAGACTCCACCTACATCTACCCAATCTAGACCATCTCGTAAACGACTCACTTTCAATACCAGACGGGTATTCATTTTCATTGCAGGACGGGTCCCAAAAGTCGCGTCTGAGACCACCCACAATGGCTCTGAAACAACCTGCGCTTCAACACAACAAGGACGTGAAACCTCCATGGCATAGCGGCCAATTTCATCGTGAGGAAACCAATTCCAACGACCGTGATGCCAGAACGAACCGCCAAACAAAATTCCAGTAAGAAGAATGATTGAGGCAACTCTCTCTCGCTTGAACCTAGAACCTAATGAAATGAAAATCCATTCCATTCGGGGAATCGTTGGGCACCGCGAAATGAGCAACCAACTGAACAAGCACAGCCAGGATGAACAAAACGAGAAACGCCAATTAAGGTCCCACATCCGGTCCAATAATATACCCATTGCAAAGGCAACGGCCACGAGCAGCATCGGCTGATAAGATGGCCGACGTCGTGTTGCTGAAGATTCAATTCTATCGGGATCTGACGAGCACATGTCAACTCCATCGAGGACATCCAACTCTAGTTTCCGAACGAACAAGAAGACTATAAGAATAGCATATCTGCTGCCGGCCAGCGAAATAATGCTTGCAGTGACGAACCGGCGCGTCGAAAACAGTTCCGCCCCGATTCAAAATCACTCGATAAAAGATGGTCTAGCATTGCAATTTGGGAGAATTCCAACGGGAACCGACAACTCTGTTTGCCAATGCTCGGATCACTCACCAAACTTTGTTTGGTGTTACGGAACGGTTGGAATCGCAGAATGCGCATAAAAAAGTCACAGCATGTCGCTCCATCGTCATGCTATGACTCTATCCTGGTTGCGAAACAGTCCGTGTCTCGCCCTCCCGGCGTTTTGATCTAAGAGTGTTATCGACTTGTCAAATCGCAAACCGTAAAAAATTTGGCGTAAGTTCATCGGTTAACCCGCGTCTTTGCTACAAATTAACAAAACGGTTCCGGATTTTCTGTCTACAGAAAGACTGAGGTTTGAAGGGGAAGCCAATAGTTCGCATCTCGGAGGATAAAACGATCTAAACAAGTGCGTTAGCCGGCTTCCTTTCCCCACGCGAGCGCTCTCAGTAAACCAAAGCCGGCAAGATTCAGTACATTTATTCCTCTCGATCATATGCCCCTCTCCCATCAACCTTTGAAAGACCTCATGGAAATAGAGACCTGAAACGTCCAGTCTTCACGAATAATTAATTCAAATCATAAAGACAAATTTCCGGCTATTTATTTCCGTAGTGCGATCCTTTATCCTAATTTCAGTGGCAATCCGTTTGCATCAGGGAGTGTGCATATTGCCAAAGAGAGGATGGATTCGTGCCGAAACTGATAGAAAATCAGATACCCAACTTCAATGGATTTGGGACGTCGATCTTGGTTCAGCAAACCAGAGGTCGCATTAAAAGGCATCAAATCCCCTCCGACAGGATGAAAGCGAGAGCACTTTTGCGCGACCATTGTCCGTTAACCCCCGGGGTCTACGGATGGCTCGATGACCGAGATCAGCTTTGCTACGTCGGTAAGTCAAAATCACTTCGCAACCGACTACTCTCTTATTTTGCGAAAACTCCGGCCGACAAAAAAGCAGAGAGAATTCGGCAACACAGTCAAAAACTTATCTGGGAACCGATCTCCAATGAACTCCTCGCCTTGATTCGAGAACAAGAACTTATTTATCGCTGGCGACCCGAGTTCAACACACAGGGGCAACCTACCAAGCGGCAACCGGCCTTTATCTGTATTGGCGGAGGACAGGCACCCAACGCGTTTTTCACGAGACGTATTACGGAAAAATCTGAATCGTCCTTCGGTCCAATAGCTGGGACTTCACGTTTACGGTCGGCAGTCGAGACAATCAACCAGTGTTTTCAACTCCGAGATTGCGCCGATAAAACCAAATTCAAATTTAACAACCAACGAACGCTATTTGATAATCCACTCACAGCACAGTGCATCCGTTTTGAACTGGGTACGTGCCCAGGCCCATGCGCCGCGCAGTGCAGTTTCCGCACCTACCAAACCAATGTTGATAATGCACGTCAATTTATTCTCGGCAAGGACCGTTCTATTCTCGTCCGTTTAGATCAACAAATGCAGGCTGCCGCCAGTAGCAGGTCTTTCGAAAAAGCGGCGATACTGAGAGACCATCTTTCGAATCTTAATTGGCTCGATCGACGAATGTCGGCACTTCGGGATGCTGAAGAAACCTATAATGGGGTCCTTCCAATTGAAGCCAGAAAAAACCGCGAAGCATGGCTTTTCCTAAAAGGTGGACAGCTCGTTGGAAGTGCCGTTGCACCGGACTCTGAGGAACGTGCGATTGCAACAATCAAACGGCTCACCGAGGTCTCGATTGCCGAAAATCCCATCCCTGATAATTTAATGGAAATGAATCTTCAACTTATTGTGATCGCCTGGTTCCGAAAGCACCCCCAACTCAAAAATTCACTGATTCCCTTTGACGATGCGGTCGATATCTGTGAGAGGCGGTTAGATGGCGGTATTCTGCAAACCGCCTAAGCCGCAGCGCAATCCAGCGAAGTTCGCTCAAATTGAATAGCGAAAAACCCAAAAACAGGGGTTTTTGCAATAAAATACTGCTATTTATGCCGTTGAACAATCGAGCCGAATTGCTATACTGCGTAGCTAACTTTTAGTATCTAAATTTGAAAATTTGATCGATTTTTAACGGACAAAGTCATGGCTCGCGTTTGTGAAGTGTGTGGAAAAGGCCCTCAAATGGGCAATCGTGTAGAAACGCGTGGTAAAGCCAAGTATCTCGGTGGTGTCGGTACGAAAAAGACTGGAATTACCCGTCGACAATTCCGCCCCAACCTACAAAAAGTCCGAACCGCGCTTCCTGGCGGTGGAACGAAAACTATGAAAGTTTGCGTTCAGTGCATCCGCAGCGGAGCAATTCGAAAAGCAGTCAAGCAAAAACCATTCAAATTACCTTCGTAGTTGCTCTCTGGTTTAAGGCGTTTCAACGAGATTCTGTGTAGCCCTGCGCGATCACTTGTCCGCGAACCTAGTTTTGCTAGTCAGATCGAAACGCTATGCTAAGAGCTGTTAAGGCACATCTGCAGCTGTTTTCCAACCTCGAAACTGCTAACGGGCTGATAACATGCTGCCCTTTGGTCCCGTGGAATCTCTCATGTCAAATACACCTGAGCAACCAATCGCTGATCAACCAATTGTCAACCGAATCGCTAAACTTGCACGGATACACCTCGACCAACAGCAGTTGGAATCATCGGGAGAAAAGCTGGAACAGATACTCGACTTCGTTAGCCAGTTAGAGCAGGTTGAAATTCCTGAAGGTGTCTCTCCTTTTTTTGGAGCCATCGAATCGGTGAATGCCATTCGAGAAGACCAGTTAACGCCGAGTGTCTCCCGCGAAAAAATCCTAGACAATGCCCCGGAATCGGATGGCGAATTCTATCTCGTTCCCCCCGTTTTTCGAAATACGGATTCGTAATTTTAGACCTGGATTTTCCAATTAACTGGACGAACACATGACTCTCTCAGCATTGAACGCTGACGTAATCGTCGACAAACTCAACGCTGGAGAAGTCACAGCGACTGATTGTGTTCAGCATTTTCTTGATCGCATCCAATCTCATAATGGCGATTTAAATGCATTCATCAGCATCTCTGAATCAGCGGTTGAGCAAGCCGAATCAATCGACCAACTTAGAAAGGCTGGAAAGCCCGTAGGCTGTCTTGCAGGTCTACCCATTGCCATCAAAGACGGGATTTGCGTTGCCGGGCAACCGACCACCGCAGGATCGAGAATGCTAGAAAAATTTTCGCCTCCCTATGATGCCACGATTGTCGAAAAATTAAAGTCAGCCGGCGCAATCATTATCGGCAAAACAAATATGGACGAGTTTGCAATGGGTAGCTCCACCGAGAATTCATTTTTTGGTCCAACCGCAAATCCATGGGCAACCAATCGGGTTCCCGGGGGCTCAAGCGGCGGTTCAGCGGCCTGTGTTGCTGGTCGGTTAGCGCCCGTCGCAATTGGTTCTGATACGGGAGGTTCTATTCGCCAACCTGCTTCGTTCTGCGGAATCACCGGACTGAAGCCTACTTATGGAAGTGTCAGTCGGTACGGATTGATTGCCTTCGCGAGTAGCCTCGATCAAATCGGGCCAATGACACGGACCGCGAAAGAATCTGCATTACTCATGTCCGTCATCGCAGGATTCGATCCACGTGACTCAACCTCATCGAAAATACAAGTCGCAGATTTTCTCAA
>JAPOIJ010000258.1 GCA_029979005.1 Planctomycetota bacterium
CCCCATCATTAGTTTAAAAAAGACTATTTGAGAACAGCGAACGGCGATGACGCATCCCAGGGAAAACAATCCCCAACGCCATGAGGATGCAGAAAGAGGACCGACGCTGTGTTCCCAACTCTTTTGCAAGACTGAATTCAAGAACCAGATAGAGAACTAGTTTTTAGATCAGTTAAAGGACTGACGCTCATACGACAATGCTCGTCTCACCATGCCATGAAACATTCGAGCTGACGTTAATGGATATCCATTGAACGAGACGAGGAAACAGAGTCCAAAACAGAAGTCCCTGCGGAGGGAGGTAGCCCCGCTCGATTCAAAGAAGCCGGATCGTTCCAGTCATAAGTTTCCTTGGGCGTTTTCCGAACGAACAAACCCGATATAAGTGCAATCATCGCTGCTAAAATCGCAAGACCACCGGCAACGATACTCCCTTTTAGGGTTGTTTCGCCGAGTACAGGATTCTGCAATTCAAATCCAGAATGCAAAACAGTAGAGTTGGCAATATCTAGATTTTTATAATCCCGCGAAAGTTGCGAATGAAGTGCTTGATCGAGTTCTTGACGTCTTTCCCAATAGTTCGTGTCCAACTCTCCTGCTTTTATCAACCGCTTAAAATCCGCTTGCGAATGTACATTTTTAAAACAAATCAAGACAGCGGAATAACCATGACCAACCTTACCTGCAGTGGGTGGAAAAAATGGAACGCAAACAAGCTCCCAATCCCCATCTTGCTCGCGGTCTACGAAAGCCGTGAACTTCCCGGGCACAAACTTGGTCAACCGCACGCGGGACATATCCTCAGGCCGTCTTTCTAAAACATCAGCGCATGTTAGCGAAACAGCAACCCCCGAAGACTTTTCAGAATTCAAGGTCTCTGCGTAACTAAGGTAACCAACGAATCCACACAGGATCAAACAGCAACCGCTAAGTGAGATGACTATTTTTCGAATCATTTCTGAACTTTTAGGATCAGTAAAACGGACTTCCAATGTCAAACTATAGGTTTCAGAAGCGAAAAAGAGAGCTTACTACCGAAAAACCTGTTCTTACCAATTACGGTGATAACGATTAAGTGAGTTTCACCGAATACGCTACCCCAAAGAATTTCAATTCGTTCCTGAGTGGCATGAATTATTACAGAAAAATGAAAGACACCGCCCTTACACGAGGCCGCAATTAGTCAGAATTCAAAAAGCGTCCTGTGCTCCAACCTCTCGAAGATCCAGACTTTCCATACCTTTTCAAACATCCAGCTACGGCGAGCCTTTATTCAAAGGAATAAAGACAAACAGAGATCAGATTTCACAAACAGAAAAATAAGTAGCCCGGGGATTACTGATCCAGCTTCGCCTTGCGTAGCGCTTGATACTTTTCTTGCAGAACTTTTTCCTCAGTAGCCCGGATTCGCTCATCTAGTATTGTTCTCAAAGCGCCAAACCTGCGAGTGATGTAAGCCAACTCACTTGCATTGCTTGTTCTTGCTTTCAGCTTCAATTCCTGATCAGTCAGTTCGGTCAACATGTCACTTATTGACAACTCATCCAGATTGCTCAAGCTTTCTTTGATGGCTTCCATCTTTTCGTCTTCAATGGCTTGCTTTGCCTCGGCCTCAAAAACCGTTCGCTGAATAACCATGCTCAAAATCTCGTTCTCTAAACCACGCACAACCCCCTGTGCATAAAGTCTCGTTTCATCATTGGGCAAAGTCGATTCAACTGAATCATAAAGTCCAGGCATAATCGGCAATCGTCGCAGCCCACGTTCTCCCCGCTTAATAAGTATCAAACGCAGTCCTTCGGAATCAGGGGGAATCTCAATCGATCCGCGCCAGTCTGTTTTTCCAAGTAAAATTTTGTCTTCTATCGGTGCTTCGGGCGAACGCGCCCACACCTCAAACCCTTCCATCGGTGTGCGAGCTTTATCATCAGAGACTAAAAACAATCGAGTGGATCGTTCCGGGGGGCGAATAACAAGCGCTAGTTTTTGCGAACGCTTGCTCTTCCGTTGAGAAAGAGGCGCCCGCCGGTTGGATTCAATGGATGCCCGCAAATCGGCTCCATCTTTTCGTTTGCTAGTTAGGTACGTAAACTCAATTGGTTGAAGTTTGACCAACTCACCCTTACGATCCGTCAATCGAATCACTGGTAGAAATCGATCATCATCCCGAATATAAATCGGCGATCCAACAATGGGACCAGCGACCCACTCGAATGCTTCATCGTCAACCTCAGCAACCGCTTCATCTCCCAGACTGCGTGTATTCGGCTGAAGCGTCGTACGGATGCAACTTTGCACTCCCCGAATCTGCATGATCACTTCGTCTTTTTTTACCGTCTTCCCTTCACTATTCTCCACCTCGATCTCTTGGACTCGATCAATCTTTGCCAACGGCATAAAGGCCACGTTAATCGCGTCCATGATATAACGCCCCAGCTCATTTCGCTGAATCACTTCGCGGACCACCAAAGGACCCCATAACTGGGTCTGGATATCAAACTCACGCACGCGCACATCCACGGTCCCGTGTGCTTCTTCCAAGCAAACAACCATCAACTTGTCGTACGGCAACAATGCGGGAACTGATTCCAACGCTTCAAATTTTTCAGGACTCTCCAAACTCTCAATAAAACGACTTCGCCAGCGTACAGGCGCCAGCCCCGTGGTCAAATCCCATCCACTGGGATCCAACAACTCTGAACGTCGAGTGACATCTTTCGCGATATTGCGATAAATCGCATCGATCAACGGTGAACCATCGAGACAAAACCAAACCGCGACCTGATAAGGCCGAAATTCCCAAGCCCTTTTGCTCGTCTCAACGAGATCCTGGTCGTCGAAATCAGGCACAAATAAATCGGCTTCCGAAACTGCAGGCTCAACTTCTGACTCAGCTACCTCAGCTTGCTCAACCGTATCTTCAGGCGGAACCTCCTGAGCTCGCGTCGCATTCGACGCTGCGACCAGCCCCATTACAGAGACAGACAAAACCAGCAGGCTGGCTCGCCAGTTGAGATACTTGGGGGTAGTTGTCATTTGGAGAAGTCTCATTTTTCTTGCTCTTCTTTTTCAGCCGTCAAATCAATTTTCCAGCGATCGACGTTTTGATAAAGATGAATTAAATCCCGCCCTATCGCACGGACTGTATCGCGATAAGCAAAATATTCTCTGACTTGATAAAGCGGCACGACTGAAAGATCTACCGCAGTTTGCCGATGCAAACGTCGGAGGTCAGCACAAGCTCTTTGCCAACTCCTTGCGTAACTCAAATTGCGTAACGTTTGCTCGATGGGTGCACTAACCATTGTCGCAATGCCTTCGGGCCCAATAACATTACTCGCGTCGACTAAAGGTTCTTCCATCGTGACCTCTAGATAAAGAAAATCCCAGTTGTCATCCGGCGGTATCGTCTCACCACGCTTCAGCTCTCGAATGGTCGTTTCGACGCCTATTTCCGTCCACATCCTCGCAATCGCGGCTGCAGAATTTGACGCGACCGAACCACTCGGATAGGCAATGACCAGTTTAGGACTTGGCAACGGTTCCGGGCGAACAGGCGGTCTGGCTCTTAGGGCTAAATCCACCATCACCATCCCCATTTCCGAATTGAAAGCTAACGGTCGCACCTTGAGATCATAAGCATAAGCAATTTGATCGTTATCCTCAGATCCAATGGGAAAAGGACCACTGATCACCTCGCAACCATCAACCGGCTGCCCTCCACTGATCACGTCCTTGACAAGTAAGTTGCGATCAATGGCGTGAGACAGACCATTCTTAAAACTCGGATCTTTGCCCGCTTCCGCACGTATCTTCGGAATCAACATGTGCACAGTCGGTAAAATATAGGGGCGGGCTTGAACCCGTTCATTCTCTCGTATCTTTAAGAGATCAGCATTGGGCACCCGATCGAGCACATCAATATTACCGGCAAGCAATTGGTCTACCGCATCCGAGCCATTCTCAAAAACTTCCTCGACAATCACCGGATGCTGGTGATCGGAATGACGGGGATACATTTCGTTTAGTTCATAAACATTCGCCCCGTTATCCTCACCTGTTTGCACGTAGAAACCATTCCGCACGGTCTCCCCGTTTTCATCTCCATCGGAATACTTCAACTTCAACAGAGCTTCGGGCCGCACAAACGGCGTCCGCAGAGTGAATACAACTCGATTCTCCCCCTCGATTTCAACTGATTTCAAAATTTTCGCCCAGGCAACGTTGTGATTAGGAGATGTCTCCGTTGCCGCGGAAGTCAGTCGCAAAGCAAGTCCAAACGCATCAATTTCAGGGACAGCAAACCCAGTCGGATTCTCGTCAATTTCCATTGCATATTTCAAACCGATTTCATCCAAAGGAAAAATCCGTCCGTTTAGGAATTCAAACTTACCGCCTTCATCCGTCAAACCTGTATTCTCTATCAACGTGCGTTGCGTCAATCGCCCCACCCGACGCGACCCCCAATGTTCAATGCGGTTGGGATTTGCATCCGCTCCATCCTGAGTGACGCCAACAACGATCAATGGAAACCTGAGCAGCAGTGATTTCTGCAGCTCTAAAACTTCAGGACGACCGGGGAACATCTGCTCGGCCTTTTTAGCGGAGAGGTGCGCTTCTCTTCCCTTGCCTTCATCTGCATACTTCTCTGCCAACACGACCAGGTC
>JAPOIJ010000026.1 GCA_029979005.1 Planctomycetota bacterium
CCAATGCCCGTTGACCGCGGGATTGATCTGAGGACAATCCAGTGGGAATCAACCAAATTAATTGAAAGCCGCCACGTGAATGATTTTCTCAGCTTAAATAACGGATCTCAAATTCCAACCCTTGGCCTGGGCATGTGGAAAATCGAAAAAACAATTCTTCCCGGATTGGTCGAGGAAGCCGTCAACATTGGCTATCGACACTTCGACTGTGCATGTGATTATGGAAATGAGCAGCAAGTTGGGGAAGGGCTTCAAACCGCGATGAAAACCGGACTCTGTAATCGCGAAGACCTGTGGATTACCTCCAAGCTATGGAACACCTACCATGCTGCAGAACACGTTGGCCCGGCGCTTCAAAGATCACTCGATGACCTCCAGCTGGACTATCTCGATCTTTACCTAATTCATTTTCCCATCGCCTCAAAATTCGTCCCTTTTGAACATCGTTATCCGCCAGAATGGTTTTATGACCCCGATGCTGAATTCCCTAAAATCGAAATCGACCCTGTACCAATTCGTGAAACCTGGGAGGCGATGGAAGCACTGGTTTCGCAAGGACGAGTAAAGAATATTGGCATCTGCAATTTTAACTGCTCGTTAATTCGGGATCTGCTTTCCTATGCAAAAATCCGCCCCTCCGTTCTTCAGGTGGAACTGCACCCTCGATTGACTCAGGAAAAACTCCTCAAATATTGCCAACAGGAGGAGATTGCGGTGACAGGGTTTTCTCCGCTTGGAGCGGAGTCTTATTTTTCAATCGGAATGGCCGGCCCCGAACAATCGCTGCTCACCCACCCTGCCATCACTAAAATTGCCAGTTCCCATGACAGAACACCAGCACAGGTGATATTGAGATGGGGAGTCCAAAGAGGAACAGCAATCGTACCCAAGACTTCCTCCGCAAACCGATTGCGGGAAAATTTTTCGATCTTTGACTTTGATTTAAGCGACGATGAGATGACTGCAATCACATCGTTAAATCTCAATCAGCGTTACAATGACCCTGGCCATTTCTGTGAAGTTGCATTCAACACCTTTTTTCCAATTTACGAGTAGGGGGCAACCTAACCTCGCCCAAAGAACGACGTTTATCTAAAACTAGTCAACTTCAACACGTCAAATATCACCTGTCTTACCGCTTGTTTTCCGTGTGGTTTGAAACCCTGCGACCGGAAATAGGGTATCCGCCTTTGCCTGAACCGTAGTTCACTGCGGTGTACTTCCCTATCAACAAAGCGTTAAAAGAATTAGACTTCAAACCACTAATTGAAGATCACCACGAGAACCCGCATTTCCCGGAGTATTTGAAGTGACAAAATTCAGCAACCGTGGTTTCTATTTTTTAAACGTCACTCAATTCCTAGGCGCTGCGAATGATAACATTCTAAAACAAGTTTTGATTTTCGGACTTGCTGCGGGTGGAATCTGGGGCAATCAACTTGGCGAAGGCGGCCAAGGTTGGGCTTCATTATGCCTGGCAATCCCATTCGTTCTACTCTCGGGGTTTGCTGGACAATTTTCTGACAAGTTTAGCAAACGACAAGTCAGCATTTTTTCTAAATGGTCTGAAATTCTAATTGCTTTGATTGCAATGCTGGGACTCTGGATTGGGAACGTCTGGCTAGTCTTGGCTGCACTTGTGATCATCGCGGTGCAAAGCACTTTTTTTTCACCGGCTAAATTTGGCATCTTGCCGGAAATTATGCCAACTGAAAAACTTAGCCGAGCGAACGGCACCATCAACATGTTCACTTATGTCGCGATCATCCTAGGCAGTGCGGTCGGTGGGCCGCTTTATGACATTTACGCTCCGAAAGATCCCGCAACAGCAATGCGGTGGCTGCCCGGTGTGGTCATTCTAGTGATCGGGATATTCGGCACGTTCGCCTCTTACGGCATTCCCAGGCTCACTGCACAGAACCCCAATCTAAAAATCAGCTATCGCTTATTCGAAAGCTACATTTCCACCTGGAAAACACTTTCAGGAACCACGCTTAAGTCTGTCATCTTGGTTTGGTCTTTCTTCTACTTAGTCGTCGCTGGCATCGCGATCCTAATCATTGCAGACTACAAAGAGCTACTCGACATCTCGGCAACCAAAACCGCTTTACTAATGGCGATCCTGGGAATTTCTACTGGTATCGGTGATTACGTGGCTGGCTGGATCTCCGGACACAAGATCCGCCCGGCTCTTATCCCACTTGGAGCCATTGGAACGTCTGTCCCGTTCTTAACACTTGGCCTAATTCCCAATAGTTTCATTGCCGTCACAGCGTTACTTGCTGCCGGTGGATTCATGGCGGGGTTTGTCATGGTGCCCCTCCAAACGATGATTCAACAACTTGCTGGAAATGAAAAACGAGGACAAATTCTTGGGTTATGGAATTGTCTCTCTTTTGTTGGCATTATTTTCGGGAACTTCCTCTTTATTGGCCTTAAACAAATCGGCGTTCAAAGCAACCGCATCTTTATTGTTTGTGCTTTACTCACCCTTGTTTTGCTAATTGCCTATGAGTTTTGTTTGAAAAAACGATTTACCGAAGCTGTTAGCAATTAGAAATCTAAAAATTCTGTTTTTTAGATTTAGATTGAGAATTCTCGGCTATTGAATTCCCTTCATCATTCACAAACGAAATTTGTGAACCTACTGGGATTAGACCATTCCTTCCCTTGGAGTGATCCTAACTCTCGTGCACAGACGGATCCCGCAAGCCCTTTTAGGTGAGCACCTTTATATTTACGCCTCCAATATCTGACCTGTCGAATACAGAATCCAGAAAAATAACAGCGAGACGACAGGCACGACCAAAGTAACGCTCCCCCAAAAGAAACAACGCATTCCAGACCAGCTAGATTTCAGCCTAAAAGATAATGTTATCGAGGTAACTGAGATCAACCAACCAATCGCTAAAAGAGCCAAATTAAATTTCGAATATGCGAAACCGAAAGCAGGCTGGGTGACGTAGTCATACGCAATGGTTGTGACGGTTACTGAAACCCATAGGAGTGTCAAAATGCCAGCAAGGAAGATAACAAATCCAGCGATCCGTCGCTTCCACGATGTGGGGGATCCTACGACGCCAAGAAGATAACCCAATAACAAAACACCAAGACAAATAGGAACTAACGCCAGCCCCAAAAGTCCAATCAGTACAAAGTGCAACAAAGCAGTGGCGATGGCAAGTGTCAGAAAACCAATCGTCCAAAGTAAATCAACCCACTGCACGGTTCTCAGAACAATGGCAATTAAATTTTGCATACCAAACACTCACGAGAACGAAACTAAAACTAAGAGACAATTTTCGTCTATTTCTGAATACTACAATTCACTTGGCCAAACTCAAAACCGCCCAACTATTCGGATTTGTTTCTGACAGAAAAATCCTATCTTGTTTAGTTTTTCAGATGGAATCGGCACAACTCACCAACTTGAACAGTCATTCCCAACAGAAACTCATCCACCAACACAGTAAAGTCAATCTACATCTGGTAAGTTCATAGTAATTCGGCAACCATGACTACCGAAAGCCTAAACAAACAACGTCGCCCAAGAAAGCACTACTCAAAACCAAGCCAAACACGAAAGAATTTTCAAAAGTTAATCCAAAAGAGTTTAATTCAAACGAATTTATCTAGCCTCTCCTGCCATCCTTTACTTCTTCACCAATCCCTCAGCCAGGCACAACCGATTCCGAATGTGAACAAAAAAGTGGATGGCAAACTAACTTTAAAATATATTTAGCAATCATTTTTTCTTAAGTGGATCTGCAAGCATGAATTCTCACCGCAAACTGCCAGCCATCTTCTCTTTACTGAGCTTAGTTTGTCTTACCGGTATTTCACCAATCTTTGCAGACCAGCCAAATATTGTCATTGTCATGACCGACGATCAGGGTTTTCCAGAAATCTCTGCCCACGGAAACCCAATCCTCCAGACGCCCAACCTCGACAGCTTACATCGCATGAGCCTTAGGCTCAACGACTTCCATGTTGCTCCAATGTGTGCTCCGACGCGGGGACAACTCTTGACAGGGTTAGACGCCGCCCGCAATGGATGTATCAATGTCAGTAGTGGTCGTGGACTGTTACGTTCTGAAGTTCCCACAATCGCCAACATCTTTAAATCGTCCGGTTACACCACCGGGGTATTTGGGAAATGGCACCTCGGTGCAAATTATCCCTATCGCCCGGAGGATCGAGGATTTGATCGAACCGTTTGGTTCCCTTCTTCCCACATAGGCTCAGTCCCCGACGCGTGGGGGAATGACTACTTCGACGACACCTACGTAAGTAATGGAAAACCAACTCACTTTCATGGTTACTGCACCGATGTCTTTTTTGATGAAGCAATGGCGTTCATGAAAAATTCAGCCAAATCAAAAACACCATTTTTATCTTATATCGCAACCAACACCCCTCACGGACCGCTCACCCCAAAAGCTGATGATTTTGCCGCTCTTCAAGCAATTCTTGCGCGCCCTGAATTTAAAAACACGAAACCGAAATTAAAAGAACAACTCGCCAGATATCTCGGAATGGTTCGAAACATTGATACGAATATGGGGCGTCTACTCAAATTTCTTGCCGAGGAAAAATTGCGGGAAAATACAATCGTCATCTTCCTGACCGACAACGGAAGTACCCATGGCCCCCGTTATTTCAACGCAGGTATGCGCGGCGGCAAGACACAACTGTGGGACGGCGGACATCGAGTTCCTTGCTTTATTAGCTGGCCAAATGGAAACCTCTCAACCAGTAGAGACATCAATGGCCTGACTCAAGTTCAGGATCTGCTGCCAACGCTTATTGATCTTTGCAACATTCAAACAAAAGCTAAATTTAGCGGGATTAGCTTGGCACCGGTACTTCGCGGAGAATCCACTATTCCTACCGACCGCATGCTCATCATCAATTACTCACGCATGCCTAATTTCGTCAACTACCCCACTCCATTCGCGCAGTCAATCATGCGTCGCGACCATGCGGCAGTTCTTTGGAAAACCTGGCGATTGCTTGAAGACCGCGAGCTCTACAATCTTGAAACAGACCCCCTGCAAAAAACAAACCTGTTTGAAACGCACCCTGAAGTCGTCAAGAAAATGCGAAAGGAATTATATGATTGGTGGGATGTAGTTGGGCCGAAGGCAAACGAACCGCAACGAATCATTATCGGTAGCGAACATGAAAATCCTACGAGATTAACCGCCTGTGACTGGCTCGACGTATTCGTGGACCAGCAGCGCCAAGTCCGACTGGGCCAACAGAAATCAGGATATTGGCTGCTAGAGGTTGCCAGAGATGGTGATTACGAATTCGAACTCCGACGCTGGCCAAAGGACGCAGACACACCCATCAATGAAGCCATGCCCGACGGAACGGGTAAAGCACTTCCCATCAACTCGGCAAGTTTTTATTTAAGCAACCACCAGCATCTAAAAATTTCTGAAAAGCGAAGCTACGGTTTTGAAGGACTAACTCAACCGGTCAAATCGGGGGACAAAGCAATCGTGTTCAATGCTAAATTAAAAAAAGGCCCTATTGCATTACACACTTGGTTCCGCGGCGAAGATACAATTTTAAGTGCCTACTACGTGTACGTTCGTCGAAAGTAGAAAACCCAGAACAACAGAGTACAGCTTATGCCTACTAATACAAACTTGGTTTCGATACTGGTTGCGATTACCGCAATCTTGACGACCACGCTCAAGGCTAACGATCGTCCCAACATTTTACTTTGTATCTCCGACGATCAGAGTTATGCACACACTGGAGCCAATGGCGATCCGCTGGTACAGACACCTGCTTTTGACCGAATTGCCCGTGAAGGCCTCAGGTTCACTCATGCCTTTTGCGACGCACCCACATGCGGGCCGTCGAGATCTGCGATCCTCACGGGCCAACACATTTGGCGATTGGAAGAAGCTGGCAATATTCACAGCACCCTGCCTGCAAAATTTTCAACTTATACGGAACTCCTAAAGAAAGCAGGTTACGCCACGGGCCATACCGGAAAAGGCTGGGGGCCCGGCCGACTTAAACCGGGAGGTCGGTCGGTGAATCCGGCGGGTGAAACTTTCAATCAAAAAAACCGCAAACCCGCCTTTCGGCAGATTCGCTCTACCGACTACGTCGCAAATTTTGAAGATTTCCTCAATCAAAAAGATACCGACCAACCGTTTTGCTTCTGGCTCGGCACCTCGGAGCCGCACCGTGGATTTCAGCCCGGAGTCGGCAAGCTGACAGGTAAGGATCCTGCCAAGGTGGTCGTTCCTAAAATATTCCCCGACAACGATATTGTAAGAAACGATATTCTCGATTATCTCGTCGAAGTCGAATACTTCGACAGCGTCGTGGGAGCAGCCGTCAAACTTCTCGAAGCTCGAGGCGAACTGGACAACACTTTGATCGTTGTGACCAGCGACCACGGAATGCCATTCCCGCGCGCAAAAGCCAGCCTCTATGACGCGGGAACGAAAGTACCGCTCGCCATTCGATGGCCGGTTGGTGTCGCACGCCCCGGACGAGTCGTTGAGTCATTCGTCAATCTCAGCGATCTAGCTCCAACATTTCTTGAAATAGCCGGAATTAAACCAGCAGATTCCATGACTGGTAAAAGCCTTGCCGCAATCTTCAAAAACCCTTTAGCAACTGGTCGAGACGCAGCCTTTTTTGCAATGGAACGCCACGATGGCTGCCGTGAAGGAGGCAAAGGATTCCCGTGCCGAGCAATTCGCACGGACGACTATCTCTACATCCGCAATTTCAAGCCGAACCGTTGGCCATCGGGTTCGCCTGATCCCAACGTTTGTGCCCGTGCCATTCCTTTTGGCGAAATAGACAGTTCCCCAACCAAAACTTTCATGATGCAGCAGAGCGATTCGCCTGAAGTCACTCGATTAGCTCAACTGGCGTTCGGCATGCGACCTGCCGAAGAACTCTACGATTTAACCAATGATCCTCACCAGTTAGTTAACCTCGCGACAGCAGATCAGAGCCACAAAGCTCAGAAACCGCTTCGAAAAAGGTTATTCGACTACTTGAAAAAAACGGAAGATCCACGGGTAACGGGCGGCTCAATCGACTGGGATTTTTACCCGTACTACGGAGTGGTTCACACCCAGGGATGGAGTGTCGATAAAAAAGAATCTAACTCAGCAAGCTCTCCACCGAATATTGTTTTCTTTCTGGTCGATGATTTAGGCTGGTCTGACGTTGGTTGCTACGGGAGCAATTATCATGAGACGCCGAACATTGACCGCCTCTCCAGCGAAGGTGTCCGATTTACGGATGCCTATGCAGCGTGCCATGTTTGCTCACCGACTCGGGCAAGCATCCTTACTGGCAAGTACCCAGCTACTTTAAATTTAACCGACTGGTTAAAGGGTCGTCGGGATTTTCCTTTTCAGAAATTATTGAACGCTGAAATCAACCAGCAGTTACCCAAACAGGAAGTCACCATCGCCGAAGCACTCAAAGAGAATGGATACGCGACGGCGATCTTTGGGAAATGGCATCTCGGCAGCGCCCCTACAACTCCGCTGGAACATGGGTTTGACATTCACGTCCCCAACGTTCCCTCGAATTGGCGAACCTTCCATGGCCCATTTGGAATGAATAACTTGAAAAGCAAAAAAGGAGATTATTTAACAGACCGACTCACGGATGAGGCCATCAAGTGGATTGAGAACAAGAAGGATGAGCCGTTCTTTCTCTACATGTCACACTTCGCAGTGCATGATCCGATTCAAGGACGACGAGATCTCGTGGACAAGTATTCGAAAAAACTAAAACAAATGCCTGCAACCAACTCTGCTGACTTTATTCTCGAAGGCAATCCGGACGACCCTGACACCCCAACACGAAATGAGCTCAACGCATTAATTCAGACTCGTGAATTTGCCCGCCACAAAGTGCTTCCCCGTGGCACCATTAAAATCAAGCAAAAGCAAGACAACCCGGAATTCGCAGCCATGGTTGAAGGGGTCGACCAAAGCCTCGGGCGGATCACCGCAAAATTAAAACAACTTGGACTTGATGATAATACGATTGTGATTTTCTTTTCTGACAATGGCGGCATGGCTGCGATGAATGTCGGTAATCCGAAACGGATTGTACCGGAGCAAAATATCAACAAAGCATACTCGACATCTTGCCTTCCACTTCGAGGCGCAAAAGGCTGGTTATACGAAGGCGGAATACGCGTCCCCCTAATCGTCAAATGGCCCGGCAAAGGCCAGACGAATGCTGTTTGCTCCACGCCAGTAAGCAGCATTGACTTCTTTCCAACCATTATGAGCATGGTCGGTTTAGAAGAACTAACCGGCGAGGACAAAGAAGGTGTCAACATTTCGCCCCTGCTCCTTGGAGACGCCATCAAAGCCCGATCCATTTACTGGCATTTCCCTCACTACAGCAATCACGGAATGCACAGCCCTGGAGGTGCAATCCGATCGGGCAGGTATAAGCTGTTAGAGTATTTTGAAAACGGCACCGTGCAGTTGTTTGACCTCGAAAATGATCTGGGCGAGCAGAATGATCTCTCCAAAACGCATCCGAAGAAATCTGAGGAATTGCGAAAAGATTTAGAAGAGTGGCGAAAAAAGGTACGCGCAAAGATGATGAAACCAAATCCAACCTTTAAGCCTGATTTGAAAGCTGAAAACTATTATCTGGACTCAAACCACTGACTTTTCAAAAAATTCAAATAACCTAAAGTCTTCATCCATCTACTTACTATTCAAACAACGTGTCTAATCAAGATTAAAGAGTCGCTTGCTACTTGATTAATTGGATTCCTTCTATGATCAATCGACGTCATTTTTTACGCGGAACCGGAGTAACCCTTGCCTTGCCATTTCTCGCAAGCCAAAAATTACCCGGTGTTTCATCCTCGCGTTCAGCTAAACCGCAACCGCGAAGAATCGTATGCATTGGCAATCATCTTGGGTTTTGGCCAGGTGGATTTTTTCCAGAGGGGGAAGGGGGTAATTCCCAACTTGGTGCCACTCTCAATCCCATCAAGAACCAGAGGAATGACTTTACTGTCTTTTCGAACTTAGATCACGGCACTAGCGGCGGGCACAAAGCGGTGCATACGTTTTTGAGCGGAATTCGCAAAGAAGAGGCGGCGGGTTTTCCTGAAAAAAATAGAACACTGGATCAAGCGGCTGCTGAACACTGCGGAAGTGCAACTCGATTCTCGTCCATCAACGCAGGACTAGGTGAAGGCACCAGCATGTGTTGGACAAGGACGGGAATTTGCATCCCCCCCGTCAATAACCCGGCAAAAATGTTCGATGCCCTGTTTGTTGAATCAGATGCAGCTTCCCAAAAAATCCAGCGATCGAGATTACAGCATCAAAAAAGTGTCTTAGATGCTGTTAACGATTCAGCTCGACGCATTGGGAGTCGTCTAAACGCCACCGATCGCAACAAATTGGATCAATATTTGACTTCGGTTCGTGACGTGGAACGACGCGTCCAGATGTCAAACCTTTGGCTCGACCGCCCCAAGCCCAAACCGCCAATCGAACCAGTCCTCGAAAAAGAAAGAATGCATATCGAAGAAATCCCGCTCTTCTATGACTTACTGACACTGGCACTACAAACCGATTCCACGCGCGTTGCCACATTCGAAATCCCCATGGCTTTCAAAACTTCGGAACTGAACGTTGGAAGTTACCACGGACTTTCCCACCACGGAAAAGAAGCGGGGCGACTAGAACAATTAGCAGTTGTTGAAGCTTACCTGATGAAGCAGTTTGGATACTTCCTCAATAAACTTCGCGAGTCTGAGATTCTTGACCAGACACTCGTCATTCATGGAAGTGGAATGGGAAATGCTTCCAGCCACAGCAACAAAAACCTACCCGTGATTCTTGCGGGGGGTGGCCTCAAACATAAGCAACACATCGCCTGCCCAGCCGAAGACCATAAACGAGTACCGCTCTGCAACTTGTGGCTGTCAGCTTTGCAATGGTTTGGACTCGAAACCGAACGATTTAATAGAAGCAGCGGGACCTTTTCAGACTTGGAGTTTCGCACATGATGCAATTCGCCGGCCTTTTACTCGCGATCGCGGTGACGACTCTTTCTACCTCCGCGTTTGCAATCGACGAACGAATTCAGAAGTTTACTGAAACCTATTGCAACCAATGCCATGGTAGGACTCAGCAGAAAGCTGGTCGGCGTTTTGACACGTTGCCCCAAACAATCGAGACGATTGGTGAAATAGAACGTTATCAAGAAATTCTTGACCAGCTGAACCTTCAATCCATGCCACCAGAAGGGGAACGGCGTCCCACTGCCTCGGTTCAACTGGCGATGATTGAACATCTGACGGAGCGAATTTCCGCGGCCCTCCAGAAATTAAAAAGCGAGGGAGGACACAGTGTTCTCCGCCGCATCAATGCCTGGGAATACCAACAAACGATTGGAGATTTACTCGAATTAAACGTGGACGCATGGAACCCAGCCGCAAATTTCCCAACCGACGAAAAAGTAAATGGCTTCGATAATAATGGGCAGCATTTGGTAACCTCCGGTATTTTACTCGAACATTATCTAGCTGCGGCAGAGGAAGCGATCGCCCGGGCAACCCAATTTGGCGATCGCCCGGTCACACAAAAATTAACACAAAAGTCACCCTTTTATTTTAACGACAAGCAAAACAAGGATTTACCAAAATTATTTCAGGTAGATCGATTTCGATTTATTCCCGAAACGCCTTACACCGACCTTTATGGCCGTCATTACCGCGGAGGGCACATCGGATTTCTCCCTACCGCACGAGGCGGTTTAAAACATAGTGGCATCTATACGATCCGCGTACGTGCCGCTGCAGTTGATCGCATCCACAACTACGGAAAAGCGCTTGGAGATTTCCGAAGCAACGACCCGCTTGTGCTTGAAATAGCTTCCGTCGATCGCAAAGGCAGCGCGGAGAGTACCGGCAACGTCTCCAAAATGATCCCGTTAAAACGCGTGGAACTGATAGACAACACACCACAGTGGATTGAATGGACCGGCTATCTCGAGGCTGGATTTGAACCGGAAGTTCGCTTTCGAAATGGCCCGATTGCCGCAAAACGTATGGTTCGATTACTTTCAAACTTAGGCGAGGAGTACGAAGAGTTTCGGCCATTCGTCGACATGAAACCCGGCCTGGAAAAAGGGCATGGCGTTCTCAAAGCCTACCGGGGGCCCAAACTTCGAATCTGGGAAATTGAGGTGGAGGGGCCAAAGGTAACCCACTGGCCACCTAGAGGTCATCAGAAACTTTACGGCAATTTGAATCTTGACCAACTCGATCGCGATTCAATCCGCCAGAGACTCCACTCATTTGCTGAAATAGCTTTCCGCCGACCTGTTTCATCCATTGAATTGGAACCTATCCAATCACTCGTCGCTTCAAAAATTGACACCGGCCTGCCGCCACTTGCCGCAGCTCAACTCGGGTTCCAAGCTATTTTGTGCTCGCCTGGGTTTCTGTATCTCGATGAAGGGCAGGGGGAGCTCGATGATTACGCACTGGCTTCCCGACTATCTTATTTTTTATGGTCCTCGATGCCGGATTCCGAACTTCTCAAACTAGCTGCCCAAGGAAAACTTCGCGACAAAACTGTCTTGCGGGGACAGATCACGCGAATGATCAACGACCCCAAATCCAATCGATTTGTCAGCCATTTTATCCGCCGTTGGCTCGAACTCGACAACATTGGCGAAATGCCCCCGTCAGAAGAGTTCCTGCCTTATTACCGTGACAATCTCGAATGGGCAATGCGTTCGGAGACAGAGACTTTTTTCCGCCACACGCTCGACAACAATCTTCCGGTAAGTGAATTCCTCACCGCCGATTACTCCTTTCTCAATCGCGAACTTGCCGCCCATTATGGAATCAACGGGATTGAAGGGGGGCATCTACGCCGAGTTTCATTACAGGAAACCCCTCGCCGCGGTTTGATCGGGCACGGTCTATTTTTGACCGCCTCTGCCAATGGCGTTGATACCTCTCCCGTCGTTCGAGGCGTCTATGTACTCGATAAAATCCTAGGCTACCAACCGCCCCCCCCACCGCCGGACGTCCCCGAAATTGAACCTGACATCCGCGGTGCTGCAACGATCCGGGACGAACTAGCGAAACACCGGAATGTTGCAACCTGTGCTGAATGCCATCGCAAAATTGATCCCCTGGGTTTTGCACTCGAAAACTTCAACGCAATTGGTGAGTGGCGCGAACAATATGAAAACAAACTTCCAATTGATCCCTCGGGGCAACTTCCCCTCGGACGTGAGTTCTCCTCTTTCTCCGGCTTCCGTGATCAAATTAAAGAGAAAGACGAGCAATTCTCAAAATGCTTGACTGAAAAACTGCTTACGTATGCGATCGGGCGAGAATTAAATGCCGGAGATCGCCCCGAAGTTAATACAATCCTTGAAACGCTGAAAAACCAATCGCTCGGCTTTCAGGAATTGATCCAGCTAATTTGTGAAAGCTCAATTTTCAGAAATAACTAAGGCTGCCCGAGAGCCAGCCCATTGGGCTCTTAACGAAATATGCAACTACTTTATTTCGTTTGGTGTCAGAACATTCAATTTGAGATCCGTCAAAAAACTACTTATCTCCAGCAGCGTTGATTCCGTTTGCGAAACAACCAAGATTCCATTGACCAACCGGATCCTCCCGGACCCCATCGTTTGCTCCCAACTATCCGGTGAAACCATCGTGGTCACAAGATCCAGCAAAGTATGTTCACTTGATGGCTTCACTTGACGCTTCTCAGCTCGCGCTTGAGCTTGCACCATGGCGACCAGTTGACTCAACTTTTGCTCTAATAACTTTGTATCACTCCCCTCGGAATCCTGCCGAAGCCCTGAAGATGCTGATTGAAGTGCAGCTAACTGAGGAGGCGCTGGCTGAATTGCGAACATACCACCCGCACGGTTACCTTCGACACCAGATTTTCGCACACCGCCAACTCCAGACTCGTTTGCACCACCCTCGATGAGCCCGTTTCCTAAAGCGTTGGGCGATGCTAAACCGCTGGGCGATGTTTCCGGCAAAGAAATCAATAGTTTACGGCAATCAAACATTTTGATGCGATGAAACTTTGGATCCAATGCGTCATCGAGAGAAATTATCTTCACCACCCCACCACTAATTACGTACGCCGCGTTATGCGACTCCAGCATTAATGCCAACGCTTTGTTTAATGGCATGGCGTTTATTTGGAATGTAATCGGTTGCTTCCCCGTAAGACTGTCATCCATCGCCGACGAAGTGAGTACAATATTCAAACCGGTTTTTTTCTCAAGCTGTTCAATCACATCGGAAAATGATTGCTCCGCCAAATCAAAAGAAAGCACTAACTTCATCGCCTCTTCTGCAGCAGCCGAGAGCGACGTATCTTGCGAAGCAACCGACGGCGCTGCTGCCGGCTCCTGAAGCGGTTGATCCTGAATTTTGGCGAGAGCTCGCTTGGGACCACCCAACCGCGAATTCTCCGGCCACATTTCCATGACCAACATGGCAACAAAAAAACAGCCAACAACTGAAATATTAGCCAAGCGCATCATCCACCTCCGCCTCGAAAAAATAAATCGCCCCTCTCTTTATAGTTGCCTCGATACGCCGGTCAATCGATTCCCTTTTTTTGGCTCCATTAAATGTGATACTCTAACGGCGCGCTGAAAAACTCAACTCTGCCGTCACAGAAGCACACAGCCAACCTTTCAGCAATGAAAGCAGAAAAACTGGAAGAGCGACTGCTTGCATTCCGCCTTTTCAATAACATCCTGTTAAAACGCTGTTGAAGCTGGGAAAGATTTTGAAAAAAATGCTACTGGAGTTCGACTCCTTGAATGAAGCCCCGTAAATAGAAACGAATAATCCCAAAGGCGAGCCCACGCCCGTCCCCTCCAGCGATGGGCCTGAAGGCCGTTAGCAGAAAATCGGGGCTTGGCTTCCCGGGCCAGTTGCGCGTAGAATCCAGTTTGTGATGTAGCGGTATTAAAAACGTTCCACGGATCAACCGGTCGCGACAACGACCAACATTGTTTACTGAAGAGACTCTTCGGTTCTGACAAACGAGTCCAGGCAGTCTCATTCAATAAAAACCGATAGCCGCCGTAGCTTTAATTGGCAGAGCACCGCATTCGTAATGCGGGGGTTGTGGGTTCGACTCCCACCGGTGGCTCTTTTGAGGTGTTTCAAACACAATTTCTGCATCCGAGAGGTCGGCTTTCGACCACCGTTAGTTTTGCCATTGATGCCTCACTCCCGGCAAGGCAACGCTGTCCAAAGGCAGTTTCCGACTCAGTATTCTTCGGATTCCGCGATTTGGCTTGAATTCGCTCAGTAATTCGGGGAAATAGTACGATTTCTCTTTTGTTTCGTTGCATTGCGTCTTGTTAGTTTGCCGAATACGTTTGGGTGCATTTTTCCCTAAAACCCTTTGAATTCTTTGGACAAATCCACTTTCCAGTTGACCTAAACCATCAACAAGTGATTTTCACGGGGTTTTCCGCATTACACCCCACGATTGTGGTCTGACCAAATATTTTAACGGAGGAATGGCAGTTGCCTTTTCTTTGTAAAAATGGCAAAATACGCGGCTTGAATTCAGGGCCAGTGCATTTGCACCGCAGTCCAAAACTCTTATTGCCCGAAGATTTAACACATCTCGGCTTGCCCTTTGACATCTGTCGCTTAAACGAGGTTATTTAATGGCTCAGGTTCCGGAAATCGAATTAAAAGACATTTTGCTGTCAAACAGTTCGTTTGGTCCCAACGAGATCACTTTCATTCTCACGAAAGTCTGTAACGACTACTCCCAATTCCCGAACTTAAAAGAAGTAACGGGGGTCTTGGAATCACAGCTTGAGAGAACACCTGCCGCATCGGTTCGTCTTGGTGTCTGCCAATACATGATCGGCAATTACGAAACTGCCATCGCCACTCTCGAAAATGCAGATGGCGGCGCATTAGCTTATTTTTATCAGGGCAAGAGCCATTTTGCGCTTGAAAACTGGGATAAAGCGATTGAGTGCTATGAATCGGCACAGCGAGCTGGCTACAACGGCGACCACTGCCAAATTGCAATCGCCGAAACAAAGCGTCTCTCAAAAGACCTTACCGGTGCGATGACAATCCTCGACAACATGTTCGGACCGATCGAACAAACCGCTGAATACCTTTACCAGCGTGGAGCGACTATCGCTGCCATGAGCGACAATCCGGATGAAGTCTGCAAACTTTATGAACGAGCGGTCGAGCTGGAGGACACGCATCCCGGGGCATTGTTCGGACTCGCACTGGAGAATGACCGTCGCGGAAATGACGAGCGAGCGATCGAGCTTTATCAACGTGCCGCAGCATCATTTCCAACCAACGTGGGAGCGTTGCTAAATCTTGGGCTGATCTACGAAGATCACGATCAATTCGAGCGAGCGACCCGATGCTACGATCGCATTCTGGAATCACATCCGACTCATGATCGGGCATTGCTCTACCGCAACGATTCTGTGGCATCAATGGATGAGCATTACGACCATGACCGCGAGAAAGTTCGTCAGCAAATCGCTGGCGTGATGAGCATTCCAATTGCTCAATTTGAACTTTCTGTTCGCAGCCGCAACTGCCTTCAGAAGATGGGAATTCTCACCCTTGGTGATCTCTGCAAAGTTTCTGAAATGGAATTGCTGAACAGTAAGAACTTCGGAGAAACATCTCTAGTTGAAATTCGCGAGATGATGACCAACAAAGGACTGATGATTGGACAACTAGCTCACCAAAAAGATGAAGCGGATGAGCCGATCGACACCAGCCAGTACAGTCCTGAAGAGCAAATGCTTCTCGATCGTCCGATCTCTGACCTCAATCTTTCGGTTCGTGCCCGTAAGTGCATGACTCGTTTGGGGCTCGCAACCATTGGCGAACTCGTCAGAAAATCGCAGGATGACTTGTTAGAGTGCAAAAACTTCGGCGTAACCAGCCTCACCGAAGTCCGAGAGAAACTTGTGCAGGTTAATTTAAGCCTTCGCGGCGAGTAAGCCTCCCCTTAATTTATAACTTGTAAAACATCTGGCCCGCGAAACCGCGGGTCTTTTTTTTCGCTCATTGAGCAACAGCCGGGAATCAGAAGAGATTCCTAAACTTTCCCTGTTAACGCAGAGGGCTTGGCATGAACAAAGATGGTTTTCAATTCGAAGTCCTGCATACGGACAAACACTGTGGTGCTCGACTGAGCAGACTAACCACACCTCGAGGCACCATCGACCTGCCAACGTTCATGCCTGTTGGTACGTGCGCTACCGTCAAAGGCCTGACGACCGGTTTGGTAAAATCGACCAATGCCCAAATTATCCTTGGCAATACTTACCACCTCGCGCTGCGTCCTGGCTCCGAACTGGTTCAAGAGTTCGGCGGTCTGCCAAAATTCATGGGCTGGGATGGGCCAATGCTTACCGACAGTGGTGGCTTCCAGCTCTTCAGCCTCGCGCAACTAACCAAAATTACAGAACATGGAGCTACATTCCAATCACACATTGACGGCTCAAAAATGGAATTGACCCCGGAAAGGAGCGTGCAAATCCAACAGGAACTCGGAGCTGACATTGCGATGGTGCTTGACCACGTCATTGAACTGCCCAACCAAAAAGAAACGATTATCGACGCCATGGAACGCACCATTCGCTGGGCCAAACGTTCCCAGGACGCTCACAACCTCGATTCGCAAGTTCAATTCGCTATTGTCCAGGGTGGGCTCGATCCGGCACTGCGAGTGCAATGCGCGGAACAATTGATCGACCTTGATTTCCCGGGTTACGCAATCGGCGGCTTAAGTGTCGGTGAACCGCCAAGTGAAATGTATGCGATGCTCGATGTGACCTGTCCCGTTTTACCTGAAAAAAAACCAAGATATCTGATGGGAGTTGGAACACCTGAAGATTTAATTGAGGGGGTTAAACGCGGAGTCGACATGTTCGATTGTGTGATGCCCACCCGAAATGGGCGTAATGCGATGGCCTTCACCGACGAGGGAAGAATCAAGATCCGCAACGCTATCTACGAAAGAGACCCTCGACCGTTACAGGATGATATTCAGACTCCCTATTCACACCTCAGCCGTGCTTATCTGCGTCACCTATTCAAGGCGAAAGAAATGCTGGGTCCGATCCTGCTCTCTCTCCACAACCTGGCCTACTACCAGCAGTTGATGCGAAAGGCGCGGGAAGCGATTGCGAACGACTGCTTTCTCGATTTCCATGCCCAACAAATGTCCGGCTGGCACCCAATTTCGCCGCGCTAAATCGTGATTTTTCGCACGTTTTTTGTCCATCCCCGCCCTTTGCGAGGACAGAAACCGAACAAAGAGGGGCATTCAAGCCTTTCCAATCATTTAAGCCTTTAAAATCAAGCTTATTCGGGGTTTTGCCCCCCGACTTGGCCTTGTTGGTTAGCGGGCATCGTTTTATCATTATCGGCTTGAAAAAAGACTGAAGTGCTAAGAGAAGAGCACCTCACGCGATCAGTTTCTAAGCCCTAAATCGGCTGTGAAGATCTCTGAGGTTGCTCCTTAATAAGACTCCATGCACTTGGTTCCATTCGTTTTTTGTTTTCTTTCCACCGTGATTGTTTGGCACCGAAGAGTGATCGGCGGTTTCAACCAAGAAACCACTGAACCGAACTTAATCGTGGGACGAGTTAGGCCTAATGATAAACTTTTACAACACTTGCTGGTATTTTCTTGCCCAGACGCAAGTTCAAACATCAGAGGCTCCGGCCGTTGACGGGGGTCCTGCAGAAGGGGTGGCAAATAATACGCCGAGTCTCTTCGACAGCTGGATGTTTCCGGCATTGATGGCTGTGATGCTGGTTTACTTCATCATGATGGCTCGGCCGAAAAACAAAGCTCAAGCCAAAACTTCGGATTTACTTGCCAACTTGAAAAAGAACGACAAAGTCGTCACGGCTGGTGGCATTCTTGGAACCGTTGTAAATCACCGCTCGGATGCCGAATACGTCACCTTGCGAGTCGATGAAGCAAGCAACTCGAAAATGCAGATACTGGCGAAATCAATCGTTCGCGTAGTATCCGATGAAGACGGAACAGATAGTTGATGCAACAAAGACTGCTCTCCGGTTGATTAAGCTCTTGAGAGTTACGTTTTTAAAAAATAATGCGAATCCTTTACCCATTTATACTTTAGGAATCCTCGGATGTTAGAGTTCAGCTCCAACGCTTCCCTTTTGGCCCAAAATACTGCGCAAGCTGCTGAAAACAATGTTCCCTTTATTGAAACGGGATTTTTTGTTTTTCTATTGCTAATTGCTGCAGTCGTTTTAGGCTTCTTTGCCGCAAAATACATTTCTTCGGGACTAAAAGTCGCCGAGTACCAAGGCAGAATGTCAATCGTTTTGATTGCTGTACTTGTCGCCTCATTAATGATTTGGGCGAAATGGCCGCCTAAACTGGGCGTGGATCTTCGAGGCGGTATCAACATGATTGGCTCGCTCAATCTTGACGCGTTTCTCGATGAGGATGGGGCCGGAAAACGCCCCGAAGCAGCCGACATCATTCCCGCGTTGGTTCGCAGAGTGAACCCGTCGGGCACCAAGGAAATCATGATCCGCCCGTTGGGTGCCGACAAAATCGAAGTCACAATCCCTACGGTTGAAGACGCGGAAGCTGACGGTATCTGGAAACGACTTGTCGAAGCCGGAAAACTCGAATTTAGAATTTTGGCGCGAGACGCGCAGGCTTTTAAACTCGAACGAGACGCAGCCAAGGCACAGGCCGCCGCGGGCAATCGAAGCCGTAAAGTTCAGGATGAAGTCGACGGGAAAAAACAGACGGTTGCCGTTTGGGTCGCCCTCGCTCGAGTCGTTCAACCTGAAGATGCACCGAACGAAATCGTACCCTTTAAATTTGTCCCGCAGCGAAGCGATCTTGTACGCGACAAAGCATCCGGCAAGATTCTCGATCTTTCCACTTGGTCTGCCTCTGGCTCCTTGGATGCGGATTCACAGGGCGCTGAATTCGCAAAATGGTGTGCGGATCAGGGTGTTCGCACACCCCAAATCCTCGTGATTCAACCGGAAGACGACCAAAACGTTGAAGGCGAGCATCTGGCGAGCGTTAGCTCTGCTATGGACGAACGAGGCCGTGGAAGCGTCGCGTTTAAGACAACGGCTGTCGGCAGCTCAAAAATGGGTATGCTCACTCGAATGAACATTGACCGGCCTATGGGAGTCGTTCTCGATGGCCAATTGCACTCCGCACCTAACATTCAATCTGCGATCTACGCGAATGGCCGAATTACCGGTGAATTCACGCCTGAGGAAGTCTCCGAACTGATCATTACACTCGAAAGCGGTAAGCTTGATGTGGCGTTGAACAAATCACCCATCAGTCGTGACTTCATTGAATCGAACCTTGGTAAACAGCTGCTTGAACAAGGATTCCTGGCAATCGGTTGCTCACTGGTCCTTGTTCTGATTTTCATGATGTTTTACTACCGTTTCGCGGGAATCGTTGCGACCGCCGCGTTGTTACTGAACCTCGTTCTCATCCTCGCACTGGTGATGGCAATTAACCAACCGTTCACCCTAACAGGGCTGGCTGGCTTGGTTCTAACCGTCGGTATGTCCGTGGATGCGAATGTGCTGATCTTCGAACGGATCCGGGAAGAACTCGACCGCGGCGCGGCCTTGAGAATGGCAATTCGCAACGGTTTCGATAAGGCGACCACCACCATTATTGATGCGAACGTAACAACCTTGATCACCGCTGTTGTTCTTTACGTGATTGGAACTGAGCAAATCAAAGGATTCTCAGTCACTTTGATTCTCGGTATTTTGATGAGTATGTTCACTGCCATTTATGTTTCTCGATTGATATTTGATATCTTCGAGCGTCGACGATGGCTAACGCACCTCAACATGACGAGAATTCTCGAGCGGAAGCAGTTTGATTTCCTAAGTAAGGTGAGTCTTACGGGCATCATGTCCTTTGCATTGATCGTCGGAGGGCTCAGTAGCGTATTCCTCTTGGGGCCAAAGATCTTAGATCATGATTTGCGTGGCGGTTCGACGGTTCGAATGGTCTTTAATGATGCACAAGATGTCGAACTCCTTCGGAAAGAACTGGATGATCTTAACGAAATGCATAACGGCGAGAGCGTCGAATTTTCAGTAACCGGCTTTCAGCAGGGCGGCGACGGTGAGAAAAACACTGTATTTCGGGTCGACAGTAACCTACCGGCCTACGAAGGCCCGCCTCAGGAGAAGTTTGATGAATTGGCAGATATTCTGGCACGTGTATTCAAAGGACGCCTGAAACTGAACCACGTAGAAGTCGTTAATTCTCCTGCAAGCTCAAATCCGACCTCAACACCGGCAAAACCTGCTGAGACAAATACGGAAGCGCCTGTAAAAACCGGTTTGAATTGGGAGGCGGGAGGTCTGACACCGTTGGCGAGTGCTGCGTCGTCATTCATGCTCACCTACCAGGAAGCAGAAAAACAGGAACCTGCAACTCCTCCAGCCGAAGGAGCTGAGCAAGAGAAGCCGGAGCAAGAAAAACCGGAATCGAATGCAACTGAACCGCCGGCAGCCGAACCTAAACCGGAAACACCCAAACCGGAAACGCCTAAAACGGATCCGTCGAATGCGGAGCCTGAAGTAACTTCTCCACAGAAAGAAGAAACCAACGAAGACGACAACCAGTTCAAGCCAGAAACTCCGACCGACAATCAGATTGCCAAGCCCGAGTCGGTTACCCGCAGCCTTAAAGTCACGCCTGGGATTTCTGGAAAATCACTGATCAACATGTTGATTGAAGCGTCAGAAACTGCGGAATTAGAGTTGGAAGAAGAGCAGATCTTTGTCGACTCAAGCGACGTTGAGCAAGACGAATCTGCTGCCTCGACCGTTTCCGAAAACTGGGAAGTCACGATGGAGGTCAATCGGGCCGAAGAGGCTGACGCGATCATTGACGCGTGGAGCCAAAAGCTGAACGAAACGCCTTACTTCCCGACCACGAGTAAAGTGGGTGGTCAGATTGCCGGCAAAACTCAGGTTCAGGCACTAGTCGCGATTTTCGCCAGTCTGCTTGGAATCATCGCCTACGTTTGGATTCGCTTCCAAAATGTTGCCTTTGGACTGGCGGCGGTGATTGCTTTGATTCACGACGTATTAATTGTGCTCGGTGCAATCGCTATTAGCCATTGGATTGCCGGTGCACTTGGATTCCTGGGGATCGTCGAGTTTAAGATCAGCCTCGAAATTATTGCGGCACTCCTGACCGTTATCGGTTACTCACTTAACGACACGATTGTTGTATTTGATCGAATCCGAGAAGTTCGGGGCAAACGAACCGAGATTACTGCCGACATTGTTAACGCCAGTATTTCACAAACTCTCAGCCGTACTATCCTGACTTCGGTAACCACCTTTATCGTGGTCTTCATCCTCTACTGTTTTGGTGGCGACGCGATTCACGGATTTGCATTCGCATTAGTAATCGGCGTCCTCGTCGGTACCTACAGTTCAATCTTCATCGCTTCACCAGCACTGCTTTGGTTGATGAATACGGTTGGCTTGAACCCGGGGGAAGTAGACCCGGAAACGGCATAAGCCGCATAGTTTAACCCACCTTTCTGTTCGAACTTTTCATGGTTTGACAGAAGACTAAACAAACTGAGAGCTGCCATTTCCGATGGCGGCTCTTTTTTTATGGGTGTTGTGACTGCAGTCGTTACTCCGGAAATCACTCGATCCCCAACCTACCACACCGCAGACTAAGGGATTGATCGGGAAACCGCCCGAAAGGTTTACCTGATCGCAAAATCCGGTATTCGAAAACGCACCTAATGCTACGTCCAGCAGGTTAAACCATGTCTTTTACTGGAGGTGTGCAATAGTTCAAGGGTTACATTAACTTGCCATGGATTGGCGTATTTATTCTCTAGCAACTTGCCAGAGGGTTGCATTTGGTAATTTACCAAATAATAAACTAGCTTTATTCTTGGAGACGTTGATGGGTTCATTTCAACAAATCTTAATTAGTATTGTCTGCCTCGGAATTGCATTCGGATTTGGTGCTTACGTCAATACACACCCGTCGGGTCCGGAGAGCGAGGACGTTAAGCTGGCTCAACAAAACGGAACTAATTCAAATGATGTTATCAACGAATTAGATTTTGTAGAAAAACGCCCCGCCAAGATGGGTATGATGCGCAGGCCGCTCAAGCCAAGACTCGCTCTCCCCAATAATTCGTTCGGTAGCGACTCCATTACACAGCCGCCCGTCCTGCCCGCACCAAGTGACCTGGGAAACCGAGCCGACGATCAATCTCCGCCGCCACCAAGTTCTTCGAATTCAAATACCGTTGAAGAACCACTCGTTTCTCTGGTTGAGGACATGGGCCCTCCTGGAATCGCACAGGCCAACGATGTCCCTGATTTTTCGGAAGCCGCCGACGAAATGGCAGCAATCCAACCAGAATCGAATCCACCGCGACGGGCGATGCGAAATCAAATCTCAGAACCGCTGGGAAACAAACGTTTGACACAAACTGTAAACAAAGCTCCGCTTGAAGCTACTCCTCCCCAGACGGTCTCCGAAGCCGTCTCTGGTACGCCGGTTTCCGAGCCGCTTGCTGGCCCGGTAATTGAACCATTTGAATCGGCATTTAGCGCAAACGACTTCGAACCACAATTGGTCGGATCGCAGCCTAAATCAACGAAGATCAAATCGCTTACCGAACCGCCCAGCGCGCTTGTCGAGAGTACACCGCGCCAGTCGGGTGAACCGGCCAACACGTTTAAGGACAGCAATCCGCTTCCAACGAATTTAACTTTTTCGATCGAAGAACCTTCTGAGCTCGATACGAGACGGCGGATTCCATTTAAACTTAACTCTGCCCGAAAAGAAGAACTCCGAGATATCCGGGCGCGTAGCAAACAGTATGAGAACTTCCAGGAGCACATTGTTCGCACAAACGAATCGCTCCAGTCCATCTCCACCGACTACTTTGGCAAACCGGACTTCTATCTCGACATCTACCTCGCGAACCGCGAAAATCTCTCGAGCCCGGTGGGCATTAAGCCAGGTACAAAACTGAAAATCCCCACGATCAAATAGCCCGAACAATCGATGAGAATTAGCGTTGGGCTCGTTTCAGCTAGGTTCTTATTAACTGGTAGCAGCGAAGATTAACGGCTATCCATTCGTCTGGCCAAATCGAATAAAACGACCGCTTAAGATCGCGGACTTTTAATTTCGCGGACGCTCTGTGACCCCGCTTCTCATGGTCGAAGTCTACTCGTCTTCTCCAGAATCGACTTCGCGGGTAATCCATGGAAATTTCTCCGCGTTGGCCGCTACCTTGTTTTCAAACAAACGTACGGTAATTGCCTTCCAAAGGTTGTCGACCCTGGAATCGGAAAGCATTTCCACTCCCGAAAACCGACTCTTTTTGGTGTTTATTTCAATTAACTCGCTGGCCTTCAACCTCTCCTCCCGGTCCTCAATTTTGGAAACATCCGGACGATGTTTACCCAAAATCTCCGCAATCTCTTTTGATTCTTTAGCCGTTTTCTCAAAGTTGCTCCATAGAACCAGCATCGGCATTGCCGCACTTCCATCCACCCCTGTGAACAAAGGGTGCTGAATGTTGTTCGCCATGGAAACGCCCGCTATCTTTTTAACAGGTGAAACCAGCATCAACGATTTGACATCTTGCCCTTGCTTAATGCCTTGAGGGCTATGGGAAGGAAATGCAAACCAATCGTTCAAAACCCATTGAACGGCCAAAACCGAGGTCTCGCCAACTGCTAACACGGAGAGCAGGTCGATGTTCACTTCGCCCTTGTTATGTTTCTGTACCAAAAACTTCTTGCAACGCTCGATATCTTTCTGAGCCGACATCACTTCCTGTTTTCGAAATTTTTTGTAGTCGAGCGGCTTTTTTAAACCTTCAACCGAAACGCTTTGACCGTGACCGCGCAGGTCAGGAACAATCACTGCGTGCCCCGATTTTTGTAAAAACAAACCATATTTGAGTAATTGCCGACGATCGCCTTCCCAGTCATGAAGCAGAATAAACGGGATTGCTGGCGTTGCTGGAGCGTCTTCCGCGGCATCCTTTAGCCTAGGTGGAGCAAAGTAGGTGCACTTAAGACGTACTCCATCGGGCGTGTCGAGAATGATATGCTCATATTTAGGAATTTCGACCTCTTCATCGTCCTGGGCATTACCGGGTCTTGCGATCTTCTCTCCCTGTATTGGCGCGAATACCATCACCTCGCCGAAAGGAGAGGCCGCCTGAAGCTGCAACGTCGAAATGGATAGAAAGACGAGGAAAGCGGTAATTTTAAGAGAACCGCGTAAAAATTGACTTCGAGATGGAAGGGTTTTCTGCATAGCGGCTATTTCGCCCCGTGGATAAGCATTGAAAGGAAAAAACTCTGGAATTGTTGCCTGCAACAATTGAAGCTTAGGCCATTAATCATAGCAAATAGCGAAGGATTTTGCATTTTGATCACACATTGAGATGTGTCGACCTAACTTCTGCTAAACTCCTATTTATTCAACAAAAATAGATTTCGCCCTTTTTTCCCAAATTCATCGATTCTCGACCGTACAACCCCCCCGTCACCGGTTGATTCCGGGAAATAGACGGGTGGATTTCACTTGCCAAAGACCGCATGGCTGTGAAAAATGCTAGGATATACCAAGGAATGGTTGAAAAGAGTTCGTACCCTCTCCCCGTATTTGGAGATTGAGTTGAGCATCCGCAGTTTACGCCGTTGGTGGCAGGTAAAAACAGGGAAAATGGATACGCCGATCGACGGTGAAGTTCCGTTTTGGATCGTCAGTCTTGGATTTCACCTCGTGGTCATCATTTTTCTTGCGAGAATTATGATGCCGGAAGAATCTGTCAAAGCGGTTAGCTTGATGCTGGATGAACCCGTCGAGCAAATCGTCGAAGAAGATATTCCAATGGAAATCCAGTTTGACGAATTACTAACCGAAGAAATCGGTGCTGACGGAGACGACGGATTTGAAACGGCGGCCGCACAGGCTCCTATCGTTGATCCAATCTCTGAGGATACGATTGATCTCGAGATGCAGTTACGAGACGTTGCAGATATTGTCACCGACAATGACTTCATCGAAGCGACCGCTGAAAGCATGGCTATCGTCCCGGTCAAAGGATCCGTTGGAAATTCCGTCAAAGCCGCCTCGGGCGCGGTTGATCGAATGACTCAGGAAATCTTGATGTCCATGCAGGAACGTGAAACCATTGTGGTTTGGATGTTCGACCAATCGGCAAGCCTGATGGAACAGCGTGAAGAAATCGTTCAGCGGTTCGATCGCATTTACGATGAACTGGGTATTCTACAAGCTGCGGGACATGCTTCGTTCGAGAATAAAAAACAACCGCTACTAACGCAAGTTTACGCCTTCGGTTCTGAAATTAAACCGCTTCTTAAAAATCCAACGCCCAGTTTGGCGACGATTAAAGAGGCGATTCAATCGGTTGACCGCGACTCCAGCGGAATTGAAAATGTGATGGAAACGGTCATCGTGGCGGCAAAGGACCATGCCTCCTACCGCCGGATCGATAAAACCACGGGCAAACCCAAGAACAACGTTATGTTGATCGTCGTTTCTGACGAGGCCGGTGACGACAAAGACAAGGTTGATGATGCAATCAGGATTTGCAACGAGCATCAGATGCCAGTTTACGTGATTGGCGTTCCCGCCCCATTCGGTAGAACAAATACTGAAGTCAAATGGGTTGATCCGGATCCTGAATTCGACCAATCCACTCAGTGGGCGCTCGTTTCACAGGGACCGGAATCAATTATGCCGGAGCGGCTTCGGCTCGATTCGACCGGAACTTTTGGCGACTTGAACATGATTGATTCTGGATTCGGACCGTTTCATTTGACACGTTTAAGTTATGAAACGGGTGGAATTTATTTCGCAGTTCACCCCAATCGAAACACCAAACGTCGTGTGAAAAAATGGGAAACCAAAAGCTACTCTGCTTCGATTCAGCATTTCTTCGACCCCAAAATTATGCGACGGTACAAACCGGACTACGTCTCTAATCAAACCTACCTCGCTCGGTTGAAGGCCAGTGAGTCTAGATCAGCGCTGGTAAGGGCGGCGACATTTACCACAACTGGAACTCTGGAGTCGCCAGTTTTACGCTTTGAAAAATTAAACGAGGCAACATTTGTTGCCAATGTAAGTGCAGCTCAACAAACCGCTGCGATTGTGGAGCCCCAGATCAACCGACTGTACGAGATGCTCAAAGTTGGTGAAGAAGCTCGACCGGATGAACTCTCGCTTCGCTGGCAAGCAGGTTTCGATCTCGCAATTGGACGCGCCATCGCGGCAAAAGTCCGAGCAAGCTCCTATAACGCAATGCTCGCGCTGATCAAAACTAAACTGAAATTTGATCCACCTAAAGACGAGAAGACGCCGCAGAATAATACCTGGGTTTTGGTACCCGCCGATATTGTTCAGACCGGAAGTCAGGATACAAAACTATTGCAAAAAGCCCACAACTATCTCAACCGAGTCATTGAGGAACATCCTGGCACTCCATGGGCTCTCCTAGCCCAGAGGGAACTTGAAACGCCCATCGGTTGGAAATGGGAACAGGATTACACCGCCCCCCCACAACCTCGGGAGGCTCGTCCTAACAACAATAATAATAATAACAACAACGCCGAACCAAGAATCCCTCAACCACGCATGAACGCGGTACCCAAAACGAAACGCCCACCGCCGAAACTGTAAAGCGAACAAAAAAAGCCCATGGTTCAAAACCACGGGCTTTTTTATTTGACTTGAACTCACGATCACTAATTCATCATCGCGTCTTCGGCAAAAGAATCCATCTTATCATAGGCCACGAACAGCCTTGAAATATGGTCGGTAAGTCGTGAAAGGTAAAATGCTTCGAACTTCCGCTTATCTGTCTGTATTCGAGGCCGTCCATTTTCAGGAAACGCGAACAGATCCGGGCCGTCTGAGAAAGCCACCTGGCCACCTTTTTCAATATCATACACAGTGACCGTCAAATCGGCTTTGCCTTTGTAAAGCGTTGCTCCGTCATGAATCGAGTACGATCCAATTTCTAGCACGATCAACATCTCTGCTTTCACGGCTTCACCGATTGCCACTACGCTGGACTCTTCCCAGCCATTTTCGTCTATCCACGACTCAACTTTTCCGGGCGACACCACGGTGACGTCCTTGACGCCGTTGGCAATCTTGCCACTCACGTGCTTACCAACGGAATAGGTTAAAGTGTCGGGACCATAGGCAGAGGCGTCCGAAAGGCATAGCACTGCCACTCGCTTTCCTTCCAGCCCAGCAAATTTCGGCGGGATCTTATGCCCCTTAATCACATATAGTAACTGCGCCATTTGCTGAATGCAGCCGGTAGACGTTGTAAGTACTGCCAACGGAATTACGATCGTTAGCGCGCAGGTAGCGAATCGTATCCCCAGTCTGCCGCCGGTAACTTTGCTCATCCTTGATCCCATTTCTATTAGCGAGGCGATCGCTCGTTGAAAAAATCGCGTTTATAATCGCGGGGAGCATAGCGGGATGAATAAGGTGGAACAAGGGCATTTAAACGGGTAAAAGCCCGTTAAACTCTGATAGCACCCCCAAAATCAGCGATCGATTGGAAAACCCACCCATATCCGCGAGAAGATCTAGTCCTCGTACTGGTCTTCCAGCTGTGCCGCCATTTTTTCGTTGATTTTGATTCGCCGAATGCCTTGCCCTTTTCCCGACTTTGGATCGAGGTCAATCACAACGCCAGAGATCTGAACATTACCAGTCGCCACATCAAAGGGTATTGGCCGAAACGAAATGGTTGCCTTGAGCACTTTTTCAATCTTTCGCCCCAAGATACTCTCGTGCGGCCCCGTCATCCCAACATCTGAAATAAACGCCGTTCCCCCAGGAAGAATTTGCTCATCAGCCGTAGGGACGTGAGTATGTGTTCCACAGACCGCCGTCACGCGACCATCAAGATGCCGCCCCATCAGTTGTTTGTCACTGGTTGCTTCTGCGTGAAAATCGCAAAACCGAATTTTGACACTTTCAGGAATCTCGTCGAGTATGGCATTGGCTTTCGCGTAGGGGCAATCCACCGGTTTCATAAATACCCTTCCGATCAGACTGAAGACTGCGACTTCCCGGCCATTCTCGGCTTTGACCACCGTCCAAGTTTTACCCGGTGCTTCGGCCGGATAATTCGCCGGCTTTACAATGTCATCCTTCTCCTCCAGGATTGGGATAATATCTTTCTTTCGATAGATATGATCTCCAAGCGTAATACAGTCGACTCCAGCCCCGATTAACTTTCGATAAATCGACGGAGTAATTCCGGAACCATTTTCCGCATTCTCACCGTTGACGATTACCAAATCGATGGACTCCTCACGGCGAAATCCGGGCAATGCCTGCAAAACTATTTCAACACCCGGTTTACCTACGACGTCACCAATGAACAGAATACGCACAGATTTAATTCTTTCTCTAATCGAGCCCCGCAACAATCCTCGTCCGCGGGCCTCCACTTACTGATGTCACGCTACGAATCCGCCCGCGAACTAATTCTCAGAGATTCACAATTGGAAACATGAAAACTCGGTTGCGGGTGAGTAAGCCATTAATTTACCGAGCTAATTCCGTAAATCTCGATTCACGAATAACGACCACCTTTACCTCTCCAGGATAAGACAGGCGTTCTTCATAAGCATTGGCAATCTCGCGGCAAATTTTGGCTGCCTTCGAATCGTCCGCATCTTTCGCAGCAGCAATCACTCGTACTTCTCTTCCCGCTTGTACTGCAAATGCCTGCCTTACGCCTTTAAACTCTTTGGCAATCTGCTCCAACTCTTCCATTCGCTTGATATACCGATCTAAAGATTCACGCCGTGCTCCAGGGCGGGATGCACTGCAGGCATCCGCAGTTGCCACGACCACCGTGTAGGGGAATTCCACAAGGATCTCATCGTGGTGTCCTAAGGCAGCGTGAACGACCTCAGGGCCTTCACCATATCGTTTCAACAAATCCGCACCAATTTTCGGGTGCCCGCCTTCCATGTCGTGATCCGCCGCTTTTCCAATATCATGGAGTAAACCACATCGCTTTGCCAATCGACCATCCAGTCCCATCATTTCCGCCAATAAGCCGGCAATAAATGCGACTTCGATACTGTGACGAAGTACGTTTTGACTGTAGCTTGTGCGGAAATGGAGTCGACCCAACAAATCAAGCACAGGATTTTTCAGCCCATGGACATCCACCTCCTGAGCCGCTTCAGTCCCTTTCTTACGGATTAAATTGTTCATTTCCGATTGGGTTTCTTTGACCACCTCTTCGATCCGCGAAGGATGGATTCGCCCATCTGCGATCAATTTATCGAGAGAAAGCCTCGCGACCTCGCGACGCACAGGATCAAAACCACTAACGATTACCACACCCGGTGTATCATCGATAATGACATCAACCCCGGTCTCTTTTTCAAAAGCCCTGATGTTCCTGCCTTCTCGTCCGATGATCCGACCTTTCATGTCATCATTCGGAATATCGACGGTACTGGTGGTGTGATCCGAAGTGTGGCTTGCAGCAAAACGCTGGGTGGTCATCATCAGAATTTCACGAGACTTTTCTTCGCAAATTTCTTGCATCCTTTTCTCGTGGTTAAGAATTCGCCCTCCCACTTCATCCTCAAGCTCATCTTCCAACAACTTGAGAAGACGTTTGGTTGCCTCTTCTTTATCAAGTCCAGTCATCTGATGCAGTTCGCGACGCTGCTTTTCAAGAATATCGTTTAGATCCTTTTCCGTTTGGCTAATCTGCTCCAATTTAACCTTTAAACGATTCTGAGATGATTCAATAAATTGCTCTTGCTTCTTTAAGTCATCCCCCAGCTGTTGCATCCCAGACTCTCGCTTGTCCAACTGACGCTCGCGCTGGTGAATCTTCTCTCGCGACTTACTCAACGAACGCTCAGCCTCTGCCTCGCGTTTTAATTGAACTTCTTTAATCGCGACTTCCGCATCTTTGACTTTTGCGTCGGCGTTTCGTTGAGCTTCGTCGAGAATTAACTGAGCTTTCGCTTTTGCCCCTCGACCAACTACGATTTCGTACAATAAAACTATCCCAATACCAACCACCAAACCGCCGGCAGCGAAAATCATGTCGGGAGTTGTCATTGCTAACATCAACCACCCCTCTCTTATATCTGGAGTGACGACAATCATGGACCAGATCTAGTGGTCGACAACAAGTAAGAATTGAATTTCCCTGGTAACGGATCAAGATCAAGAACGATCTCTAAAGATCCGCTGCACTAGTTCCGATGCGAACAGACGGGGTTCACGAGACTCCCTCTGAAAAGGTTTACGCCCCATGCGTGGTTCGTCGCAACGATTCAATAACGACACCCAATGAAAATCATTTAGCTGCCGCACCCGCGTGGTTAGCCATCTGGCATCCAGGCAGTGTTGAACCGAAACCGAAACCCATCCTACTAACGGAATCAAAAACGCCAGCTCAACCAGATCCGAGGGGCGATTACGATCCCCGGAAATTACAGGGGACAGCTTGCGCACAGCTGGTGAAAGCCGTAAAAAGACGCTCAGGATTAGATAGACAAAATCCATGGCTTACCGTAGGAGAATGTGCTGGATTTCTCGGAAAGATACCAACGATTCAATTTTCTTAGCTCATTGCCAACTTAAAGACCCTTCCTAGGGTTGTGTCACAAAGTCAGCTGTTAAAATTACACTTGAGAAATCACCTTGAAAATTACCAAATGATTTCCTGCCGCATTGTAGCAAAACTGAACAAAAACACAATCAACCCCATAAAGTCGCAAATTTCTCCCTTGAAAAAGCTCGAACAAAAAGTTGACCTCGCTTTTCCGTGTGTTGATTGGACACACTTCAAGACCTTGATCGCTGTCTCGGGTGGGCCCGACAGCGTCGCCGCCCTGCGGGCTTTACTGGCTAACGCGGAAGCATTCTCTTCGACGGCTAAAAATTGCCTCGTCATTGCTCACGTCAATCACGGTGTCCGCGGTTCTGAATCAGATCAAGATGCCAAATTCGTTGCTCAACTCGCGGCTGAACTTAATCTCACGTTTATCCAACGCTCAACCGAAACAAATCAAAACGGTGACCAATCGGAAGAGGAGTTGAGAAACTTTCGATATCGGCAGCTCCAAGCCATGGCGAACGAATCCGGCGCTCGTTATTTAGTGATGGGGCACAACCTGGACGATCAAGTAGAGACGATTTTATTTCGCTTTTTCCGAGGTACTGGAATCAGCGGTTTGGCGGGAATTCCCTCGAAACGACTCGCCAGCGACGCACTAACGATCGTCCGGCCTTTATTGGGCGTTAGCCGCGATGAAATCATGAATTACCTCCATGAAATTGGACAAAAAACACGCGAAGACCAATCCAACTTCGATTCAAATTACACTCGCAACTATCTAAGGAACGAGCTGATACCGGTATTAAAAGAGCGATTCGGCGATGTAGTGACGGAGGCAATTACGCGTCTGGGAAATCAGGCGCGAGAGATGGATGGGTTTTTGATTGAGGCTTCACAGCAACTGGACAGCATCATTGAACAAGATTCGTCGAATCAGATCGTGGTAAAGTGTGAATCGCTTACTCAGGAATCTGATTTATTGATTCGCACGTGGTTGCGGTAACTTTGGATTCGCAAGAAATGGCCGAGACAGGCGATGAGCTCGTCCTGGTGGTCCGAAATATCTTCAGCGTTATTTACGCCCCGGGATCAAATACTCAACCTGCCTTGCAGCATCCGGCTTGAAAAACGCGAAGCAACCGCCATTTTCACTCGCCAAAACGAGGCATCCTAGGCATTCACAAGGGCCTCAAGCTTAGTTTTTCCAGCTTATGATGTTAAACCAGGACGAATGTGCCAAAAACTCGGCTGAACTCAGTGACAATCCCAAGGAAGGTGAATGTTTTTTGTTTCCATGGTTAATTTTGCTGGTTATACTGTTCGGCTAAAGTCAAATCACCAATGGGCGCATCAACAACTCTTGCATCGATCATTCAATTGAGTTTTGCGTTGCCCGCTTCCACATTACTATTTCATAGGTAACCAAGCATGTCAGACACTACCGTAAGTCAGGCTGAGAACAAAACAAATATGTTTTTGTTCTGGGGCTGCTTTATCGCACTTATAACCACAGCTTTCGGGTTCATTACCCGGATGTTTTTGTTAGACGATCCGGCGATCGTTGGAGCCCTTGGACTCGATCCGGCTGAGGTCGGAGCTTTTAAGGGTATCCAAGTCTGGCCTTTTGCCTTGAGCATCATCATTTTCAGTCTTATCATCGACAAAGTTGGTTATAAATTCTCGATGATGTTTGCTTTCGCATGTCAGTTTGCTTGGGCTGTGATGGGGGTTTTTGCCCTGTCGACGCTTGACGCTGATCCCGAACGCGCAAAATTTCTGATTTACTGGGGCGGTCTGATACTCGCGTTAGGCAACGGTACGGTGGAAGCCTTCATTAACCCCGTTGTTGCCACCATGTTTGATAAAGACAAAACCAAATGGCTGAATATTCTTCACGCCGGATGGCCTGGCGGACTCGTGATTGCCGGCATCCTGGTTATCTTCATGGGCGAACTGGATTGGAATCTTAAATTAGCGACGATTGCGATTCCAGCTTTGATTTATTTCTTGATGCTCGTGAAAGTTGACTTTCCCAAACAGGAACGTGTTGCCGCAGGAGTCAGCTACAAAGACATGCTTTCCGAATTTGGTATTCTGGGAGCAGCAGTCGTTGGCTTCTTGGTAACCCTTCAACTGATGGACTTTTTCCCCGATGGCAACAAATACGCCTTTATGGGAATCGGAGTCGCCATGGTGGTCGCCTTCGGAGCGTACACCAAAAGCCTTGGACGTCCGCTCATGTTCGTCTTAATTCTCATCATGATGCCTCTCGCGACCACTGAAATCGGAACCGACGGTTGGATCTCTGGAATCATGGGCGCAGTCGTCACATTCGATGGTGGCTGGATTTTGGTTTATACGTCGTTCATCATGATGGTACTGCGTTTCTTCGCCGGTCCAATCGTACACAACTTGTCGGCTCTCGGCCTATTGATGCTTAGTTGCGTTCTGGCGATCGCCGGATTGTGGTTTCTTTCTTTTGCACAAGGTGTTGCAATCATTTTCGCGGCAGCAACTTTGTACGCTCTCGGAAAAACATTTTTCTGGCCAACCATGCTGGGAATTGTCTCTGAGCAAACACCACGAGGTGGTGCTTTGACGCTGAACGCAATTTCCGGAATTGGAATGCTGGCCGTCGGCACCCTCGGTTTTCCCTACATTGGGGCTCTTCAAGCTGACAAGGAAATCCAGGCTGTCAAACCACTGGTAGCAGAAGTACAGGAAGACGAACTTTTGACAGACAAGAGTATCTACGAGATTATTTCTTACCAGACACTAAATGGAGATAAAATTGCAGAGCTTCAAAAGGCTGATCCTGGACTAGAAAGTAAAATTGAGGCCGCCAAATCTGGAAGTGGACAGAAAGCACTTGCAAATATGACAGTATTCCCACTGATCATGTTGCTTTGCTACATTGCCATGTGGTTCTACTTCAAGTCGAAAGGTGGATACAAGCCAGTATCCCTCAACGACGGCCACTAATAACCGCCCTACTATCTCTGCCGCTTTTCAATCGGCGACAGAAAAGGGCTAGCACTTGTTAACTAATTAAGGGACTCCCAATGGGAGTCCCTTTTTTTGTTCTTCCACAGACTCCAGTAACGCAAACTCATCTTTTGAAATCTACCGACTACCACTACCATTCGGCTTGATTTCAATCTTGATGAGAATTTTGTGCATTATCAACAACCCACATTTCGACCAGCATCACGCTCCTCGAGAAACAGGTCCTCGCTGGGCCGGTTGCTCCGCTTCTTGGCAGCACTTGCGATGGTGGGCGGCGTGGCATTCATGCTCATTAAACAGACTGTCCAGAGTCAGCTTCAGAAGCAAATATCCAACAAAGTCAGCGAAGTCCTTCAAGGTTCAGACTTGACCTTTAACCTCGAGCAAGCTCGATTTCACGAGGGCAGGGGACTTCAATTAAATTACGTCAGCTTGGATCTAGAGTCAGCCGATCTCTCCCAGCCGCATTCCCACCTGGAAATCTACGAGGCATTTATTCATGCCAGGATCTCGATGGCGCAATTAATAGCCTCAGATCTTCCGATCGAAAAGATCGACATCACACGCGCCAAAATAACGCTTGTTCGCGACCGAAATGGCGAATGGGATTTCAGTCACATTATTAATTCACTTCCCAAAACAGATTCAGAGAATCCAATTCAAATCGAATTTCGTGACTGTGAAATTCGAATGATTGATGAGCAAAATGTTAATAGCCCACCTATCGCACTGACCAACGTAAATTTCAGACTTGGCCCACGGATAAACGGAGGAAATAAATACCAGCAGTTTGATGGAGCCTTTGAGAGCAAAGCGATTTCGAAAATCGCGTTTCAGGGATTCCTCCACCCTCCCACGAAGCAATGGAAAGCAAAACTAAGCGCCACCAACGCCCAGCTTTCAAGCGGCCTCATCAAGTTATTACCGGCAGACCTGCAAGACCAAATGAAAGAGCTTCGAGCGGTCTCCGGAAAAATCAACCTAAAAGTCGCAGCCCAGGGAATGGCAACCTTCGAGGAGATTCCTGAGATTCAAATCAACGCACAAGTTGAGCAATTAACAATCGACGACAATCGACTTCCTTTTCCAATTCAAAATGGCAGTTTTGATTTCAATTCCAGTAACAAACGTGACAACGAATTCCTTTCGATTAAAAATGCATCCGCGAGATTTGGGGAGGCGCAATTTAAGTGCGACTATTGGCATCGTGGATCTGTGCTCGCGCCCGAACAATACAAACTGAACGGCAGTCTCGATAATTTCAACTTCAGTAATCAAGAGCGGCTTATCAAATGGTTTCCGAAATACTGCACGAAATTTTGCGACGAATATTCACCATCGGGAACCAGCAACATTGCGTTCGAGCTGGAATACGACGGCGGGGCGTTAACCCGGTCAATAAATGCAGATTTAACAGACATGTCATTTTCGTTTTTTAAACTTCCCTATGAAGTTGCAAACTGCACAGGGAAAGTAACGCTGGAAAATGAAAAATGTGACTTTTACGTTCAATCAAATTCCGGCGATGATCTGATAATGATCAAAGGAAGCGCGCGTGGTGTGGGCAAGGCACCGACCTACGAGGTTAAAATCTCTGCCCCCGGCGCCTTGCCAATTGATCAAAAAATGAGAGATGCAATTAATGCCCACCCGGAAATAGCGTCTGTTATCAACCGGTTTGGCATTCAAGGGCAAGTCAGCGGTACAGGGAGGGTTTTTAAAAATTCTCCAAACGGCGATGTGAACCGCGAATTCGCCGTCCGCCTGAAAAACTGCTCCATTCGACACGACAACTTTGATTACCCAATCAATGAAATTGACGGCCTTATTCAAATTCAAAATAACAACTATTGGTTTCGCAATCTTACCGGGAAAAACCACCAGGGAAGGGTCACTTGCGATGGCTACTGGAATCCAAACGACGGACTCGACGTCACCTATCTTTGCGAATCAATTCCTCTCGACGATACACTTAAATATTCCCTTACAAGCGAACTTAGAGAGATTTGGGACAGTCTACGAATTCGCGGAACACTCGACCAACTCAAAGTCGATATGACCATGCCGCCGGGCGCGTCAGGAGTTGATCTGGCAATGACGGCGAGAATGGGCGGCCGCAAAATACTCCCCAATCTCAATCAAATATCGGTTCGCCCCGTTTGGTTTCCTTACGAAGTCAATGATCTCACTGGCCAGGTCAGCGTTAAAGACGGCAGAGTTACACTTACCAATATTCAGGGAAATCACGGTCGTACCAAACTCCGATGCCAAGGCGGCGGGGCCTACACGAATAACGACTGGTTTATCAACATCGACCAAATGGAGGTCTCATCACTTAAAGTAGATGGTGACCTCATTGACGCAGTCCCGAAAGAGATTGCACCGGCCATCAGGCAACTTGATTTTGAGGGAATCATTGGTGTCAGCGGAGCGTTAAAAGTTGAAAGCGCAGGCCGCGGACCAATTCAAAATCAACCTGGACAACCGACCGTCCTCGGCAATGGGCCTCTGCAAGCCAAACTTTTCTGGTCAGATGTTCGTTTTGATTTTAGTGGAGCCAAGATGATGATCGGCATGCCCATTGAAAACATCTATGGCTATGTCACTTTGAGTGGAACCTCCGACCAGAATTCTTCTCGATGCAGTGGAACTGTCGCACTCGACACAATCTCAATCTACGGCCACCAAGTGACCGACATCAACGGCCCCATTTGGCTTGACGATCAGATAATCTTAGCGGGCAACAAAAATAACATCAGGCTCGGGCCCGAAAATAGTCCAGTGAGCTACCCGCCAATTAAAGGTCGGATGCACAAAGGCGATGTCGTGTTTAACGCTGCGATGGAAACAACGGGGACAAATCGATACCGGATCGATGCAGAATTAACCAACGGTTGTTTGAAGGAATCTTGCAAAGAATTCGGTACCGATGCCCAAAACATCACGGGGACAAGCCGGGCGTTGATCGAGCTTGAGGGCGACTATGAAGGGATCCAGTCTCAAGCAGGTCGTGGTGCGATTCAAATTTATGACGCCAAGATTTATGAACTCCCTATTTTCTTACGTTTGCTAACCATTCTCAACCTTCAAGACAACCATGCTTTTGACACAGCTAATATCAGTTTCGCTGTCCAGGGCGACGAAATCAATTTCGATCAAATGAAATTTACCGGCAATGCTATTTCTCTCAGTGGCACAGGAAAGATGACCCTCGACCAGGATCTTGATTTTAAATTTCACTCGGTGTTTGGTCGTGACAAATATGACAAGACACTTTTGAGCAAACTCTACCACAAGAGTAGTGAACGTATTCTGCAAATCGAAGTCAACGGCACCGTTGAAAACCCGAAAACGAAACAGCGTTGGCTAAACCAACTGGGAGAAGCGAGCCTTCTAAGCCAAGACCGACGTTAAAAAACCGCCCCTCGTTATTCAGTCGAACCGCATCGACCTCAGCCAATGAAATTACCCACTCAAATGACTCCAAGGATCCAATCATGAAAACAGATGCTACCTCTGGAATCAATGGAAACGTTGAGATGAATTTAGCCTACCAAGCGTTAAGGTCTCGCAATGCACCGCAACAAGGTTCAAAAGAGCTGAAGACTGACAACGCCTCAATCTCGGACACCCTTGAAACAACCGATCGAGAGGGAAATGGAAAAAATGAATTCCAATCGACTTCTCACGAACCCCCAACTCGTGCACCGCTTGAATCGGGGAACCACCTAGACATCACCGGCTAATAGAAGTTTCGCGAAGAAAACGAGGGAATTTTTAGTTTTTGCTATTACCGCTGGCTCGATTCAAGTACACCCAATTCAATGCCTCTGAATTGGCGGTCAGAACATCCGGGTAGGAATCCCCGTTAACATCATCAACCACAAGTCCGTACGTTCTCGCCTCAGGCTCACCAAATCGAGAAACGGCGTACTGCCTTCCATCCCCCTGATTCAAATACATGGCATTGGACTGGCCCGCGTTTGCAAAAACTAAATCCGGGATTTTATCTTGATTCATATCAGCAATCGCAACCGCATAGGTATTGTTACGGTAATCGCTCAACAATTTCGAACCGCTGAATCCTCCTTTACCGTTTCCGAACAGTATCTGATTCGGTTCACCGATATTTGCGAGGGCAAGATCTAGATTACCGTCATTATTAAGATCTGCCACGGCTACAGAACGGGTGGCGTCCTTCCCTGTCCCAAAGGGAATTTTCTGGCCAAATCCGAGATTACCATCATTTAGTAAAACGA
>JAPOIJ010000277.1 GCA_029979005.1 Planctomycetota bacterium
CCCGATCCTCCGTGGTAGAACCAACGACTTCAGTTTGTTCCGCAGCTGATTGCTGCGCAACCACATCCCGGGACTCAGATTTTGAATCGAAAACAAAGCTGGGAACGAAGTCCGAAATTCCGGAAATCCGCTTAGGCTCCCCCGATGTGCAGCCAACAACGACGGCCAGCAACCAGCCGAGCCCGACAACGACGACGTGTTGAAAACGCATCTCAGCCTCATCCATGAAAAACACAACTCTGCTCACCCGACCAACCCTTGTGGCGGCACTAACCGGCAGATAACTCTATTTCTTCATGAAGATATCGACAGTTACAACCGAAACGGTCGGCCTTTCTGTTTACAGAGAAAGACCTTCCTCAATCCGATTGAGACCGAGGATTCGAACAATCCTCGTGGGCGGGTTGACCGGCACAGTACGCACAACCCGCATTCCGATTAGGTAAACTGAGTCAGGCTTAACGGCCTAAAGCCCAAGTTGATCAATTTTTGCCGCGAGGATGAAGTCGTTCTCGCTGAGACCACCGATTGCATGAGTCCAAATCTCAATCGATACGTTTTTGTATCCGACGAGGTGGAGATCCGGATGATGTGCTTCCGCCTCCGCGATTTGACCGACACGTTCAAAAAATGCCAGACCAGAAACAAAATCCTTCACTTCCCAATCCTTACGAATCCGCTGGTTCTCGTGTGTCAAATACCAGCCGGGGAGCCTTTCCAATTGCTCCGTTACAAAAGGAAGGGGACACGGGTCAACACCGCCTTCGCAGGGAACACACTTTCGTACGGTGAGTTGTTCAGAATCTTGAATTTCCATTGATGTGCCTTCGAGTGAAAATGGGTTAATGTGAATTAAGAACCGTAACGGTCCGCCTTTAATTCACCGTCAGCGTTAGCAAACCAAAGCGGGGGTGGTACCGCGTTAAGCTAAACCGATGGGGTTAGTTTCAGCAACGTTGCCTGCTCTGCAAGTGCGTCAATTACAAATTGAATGTGCTCATTTAGGTCGACACCGATCGCCTCGGCACCCGAGGTGATATCTTCTCGAATCACCTTCTCGGCAAAACTCTTCTGCTTCATTTTTTTGCGGACACTCTTGGCCTTCATTCCCTCGATGCCCGTTGGCCGCACCAAGGCGACGGCTGTAATGAATCCACAAAGCTCGTCACAGGCAAACAAGGTCTTATCGAGCGCAGATTGGCGAGGGCAATCGGGAATGCCATCGACATGTGACTTGATCGCGTAAATGACATCGGATGGATACCCCATCTCGGTGAGAATTGCTGCGCCCTGCAAGGGATGGTCCGGCACAGTCGGCCACCGTTCGTAATCAAAATCGTGCAATAAACCCACGATCCCCCATTTCTCAACTTCTTCCCCTAATCCCAACTTTTGAGCATAGGCGCGCATCGCAATTTCTACACTCAGCATATGCCGCTGCAAACCTTCCTGCTGCGTATACTCACACATCAATTGATAGGCAGCGGCGCGGTCAGGAACCCAAGTCAATTAAAGCCCACCTTTCTTGTCTTCTTCTTTGTCTTTCGACTCCGACTTAGCTTTGCTTTCTTCTTTTTCTTTCTCAACGTTTTGAAGTTCGCGCCACGGCTTCTTTTGTTTGTAACTCTCGTATTCTTTTCCTAAACTCTCACGTTGTGCATCAGTCCTCGTTTTATCCACCGCCTCCTCGCCCGCCGCTTTATTGAGTTCAATGGCATCTTTGATGTACTTGATGGCATTTTCAAAGTCTCCAACCTCTGCGTATCCCGAGGCCAAGGTACTAAGGATGTGAGCCTCTTTAAATTCCGTTAGCTCCGCGGCTTGCGTTGCATAGTCGATCGCAAGCTTCCCGTTCCTAACCTTATCATCGGGTGAAGTCGCCAAAACCCAAGCCAGATTATTGAGGACTCCATCGTCGAGAGAACTTGGTTCTTCGACGTCTTCTTCAACTTCCAATCCCTGAATTTTGATTCCTAAATCCAGTGCCTCCTGGAAATCCTCTACAGCTTTTGTGTGCTCACCCGTAGAAAGATGAGCATCTCCTAGCCCCCGAAGCGAAGCAGCACGTCTCTGCATAATCGCAATTTTTTCTTGGTTCCCTTTCTTATCCCACGAACCTTTGGGGTCTTTTTTCAGCAGCCTTTCGTAGATCTTGATCGCTTTAGAAGGTTCATCATTGGCATTAAACAAGATGGCTATCTGCCGGAGGAACATCGTATTTTCAGGATCACTATTAAGCAATAAAGCGATGTCGGCGATCGCTTTTTCAAACTCCTGTTGCTGCGAATAAATCATACTTCGCAATTGAAAAGCACCAAAGGTTGGCGAAATACCAATCGCTTTGTTGATGTCCGCAAGAGCATCGGAATACCTTTCCAGCTCGGATAACGTCGAGCCCCGCAAGAGCAACGCTTCAATATTTTTGGAATCTAATTCAATAGCTCGACTGGTATCCTTCACCGCCTCCTCGAGGTTTTCGCCGATCAAATTGATGCGTGCACGCATCACCATCGTTGCCGGATTGTCGGGGGCGATTTCAATTGCTTTGTCGAGAATTTGAATCGCCTCTTTTTGCATCGCTTCGTCGAACTTTTCGCCAGTCATCATCAACTGCTGGGCGACCAGATTATAATTATCTGCATTCGGCTCATCCGATTCGAGCCACTTACCCAGATCCTTCAATGCCTTCTCTGGCTCTTGATTACGAATGTAATAGAGTCCTCGGACACGAATCGCATCCATGTTCTCGGGATTGATCTTGATCGCTTCATTCAAATCCGCCAGTCGGGCTTCGTCATCTTCGGCAACTGTCGCGCGATAAAACAAAGCAGATGACAGGGCTTCCCGATCATCCCCCGCCAACTCGACTGCTTTCTCAATGGCTACTTTTGATTGTTTCTTATCACCGCCCGGCAAGGCGTTGAGCTTCGCGATTAACAAGAAGGCATCGCCCATATCGGGAGTAAATTTCACGGCCTTCTGTAATTTATTGAGCGCCTGAGAACGATAAACGCGCCATCGTGGGTCCTGAGCACCCGATGCAAATATCTTTTGGCCCAACTGGTCCGCCTGTTGAAAAAGAACTGACGACGCGAGTTGCTGTGCCTGCGCTAAACTACTCTCGTCCAGCCCTTTTTTAATCGCAGCCTCACAAAGCTTGACAACTTTATCCAAATCACGCGAAGACGTGGCGTCGATTTTCTGCTGAAAAGCCTGCTCTAGTTCAGCACTTCCATCTGTTTCCTGTCCAGACACCGAACTGCCATTTAGCAGCATCGAAACAGCGGGCAGAACAACGATTAACAGCAAAACGCGTGGGACAGAGATCCGGATATTGGCTCGCATTACAGGCTCCCGTAACAAATTGGGTAACATAAAAACCCCAGGTAAAAACAGCAGATTAACGGACAACGAAAATAGGCCGCCGCATCATGAAAGTAGCTTGGTGGATTCTATGGGATTTTGCCCTGCGGGTGAACAAGCAAACGCGTTTAAGAACCATCCGTTGACCACTTTTCAAACTTTTTTCTTGGCCTGATTGAAGCAAAGTGTGAGAAGCCACCGATTCGCCTCGCGGACAGTCTCCACCACATTCTTTACCATGACATTTTTGAAATGAAGAGCCGTTGTATTTCCTTCGATCTTCGAGGTTAAAAATTGAGTTGCAGAGCAGTAAACTAGGCGGCTTCGATCTTTGGCGGAGAATGGGGATAAATATCAAAAATTCCGATCGTATGGATTAGTTCGAG
>JAPOIJ010000270.1 GCA_029979005.1 Planctomycetota bacterium
CAGATTCAAGGTGGTTTTAGGCTTCGTTATGTATCGTTAGCGGTGCTGCTTCTGGGGTTAGTTGCCATTCTGGGACGCAAACTGTCTCAGAAATTTAGCGTTGAGCCTTGTTTCGTAAGTTAGGCAATCTAACAACTCCGAAACATGCGGGTGTCTAATCGTTCTGGTGTCTGACTCTCGAATTCCGGTAATTAAGTCCGTCACTCCTAGGGTCCGGGGATTCTAAATTCTAAACCGTTCAATCGAGGTCCGATTGGGCATTTCACTGAAGTTTCCGTATTGCTTCCACTTCATTTGATGGCGGTCCTCGAGCTTGGCTGTTTTTTGTAGGTGGCAATCAAGTGTTGATTGCTTCAGAGGTTGGCGGTTCAAATCTGCTGGCAAAACTTCGATGAACGTGTTTTCAAAGAGGGTTTGCCAATTGTCGAAGGTTCGCGACAATATTAGGTTCGAGATGTCCAGTTTGTGGATATGATCGATTTTGGTTAACCACAAACTTGTTTAACGCGTCGATGAGTCTTTACTACTCGGCGGTAAGGAATTAATAGGTATTACTGTGCAGCAGATCTTATTCGGTGAATCGCGAAATACCGTGCGCGGGCGGTTTGGGACCGCATGGCTCATTTTATTGATTTTTCTCGGTCCCACTTCGGTGGTGAGATCGCAGTCGGAGCAAACTCCAGTGCCAGAGTCGCCAGTCATTGAACCGGCAAGCGATGAAGGGAAAACGGCGATATCTCAATTTAAGTTTCCCGCGAATTTACAGTGCGAAATGATTGCGGCCGAACCGGATGTTGCCAACATCGTCGCGTTCCATCGTGACTATCAGGGAAACATCTACGTTTGCGAAACATTTAGGCAAGGCAAAGGTGTTGAAGACAACCGCAACCATGCTCACTGGATGGATGAAGAACTCGCGGCACAAACCGTGCAAGATCGAATCGACTATGTCAGGAAGTACATTCCCGATGCCGATCAAACTTACACAGCAAAAGATGATCGGATCCGTTTGCTCAAGGACACCAACGGCAACGGGAAGCCTGATTCGATAACGGTATTTTCAGATCGGTACAACAAATTAGAAATGGGTACCGGTGCGGGCGTACTTTCGTATCGCGGGAAAGTGTACTACACGTGCATCCCTGATTTGTTTGAATTGCAAGATGCCGATGGTGACGGTATCGCTGAAATTCGAAAGTCATTGCATACAGGGTATGGTGTCCGTTACGCGTTTCGGGGTCATGATATGCACGGATTAATCGTTGGTCCGGACGGCAGGCTTTACTTTAGCATCGGTGACCGCGGTTATAACCTCTCGCCAACAATCAAAGATCCTTCATCGGGTGCAGTGTTTAGGTGCGAGTTGGATGGCAGTAATCTTGAGGTCGTCGCAACTGGCCTTCGCAATCCCCAGGAGTTAGCATTTGACGATTTTGGTAACCTGTTCTCAGGCGATAATAATTCAGATAGTGGAGACAAAGCACGCTGGGTTGAAATCGTTGAGGGCGGCGATACCGGTTGGAGGATGTACTACCAGTATCAACAAGATCGTGGGCCGTTTAATCGCGAAAAGATCTGGTATCCGTACAACGAAGACACGCCGGCGTACATTATTCCGCCGATTGCGAATATCTCGGACGGACCTTCGGGTTTGGAATACTACCCTGGAACTGGTTTTGGTGAAGATTTTCGCGGTCGATTCTTCCTGTGTGATTTCCGTGGAGACGCAGCGCGAAGCGGAATTCGTTCGTGGCGAAACAAAGCCAAAGGGGCTTACTGGGAAGTTGTTGAAGACGAACAGCCTTTCTGGAACATGCTGGTCACGGATCTCGATTTTGGTTCTGACGGTAAGCTGTACACTTCGGATTGGGTTTTTGGTTGGAATGGAGAGAACAAAGGTCGAATTTATTCCTTCGCCGATCCTGAGGCTCAAAACACGGCGATTGTTAAACAGGTTGAATCACTGCTTAAACAGGGGCTTCAGAATCAACCGCTTGAAAACCTTCGAGTTTTAATTTCGCATCCCGACCAGCGAGTGCGGGCGGAATCTCAGTTTGAGTTGGTCGCGCGGAATGAGTTAGAGACACTGAAAGACCTAGCGCTCGATGTGAATGTTGGAACTCTGGGGCGGCTTCATGCGATTTGGGGTCTTGGTCAGTTAGCTCGATTGGGTGACGCTAAATTACAGGGGATAAAAGAGGATCTCCTCGCGAAACTTCTCGAGGATCAAGACGCGGAGGTCGTCGGTGCCACCTGTAGAATTGTTTCTGATTGTGGCTATTCGGGTAACAACGTTCTCTCGCGTCTACTGACACATGATAATTTGAGGGTCAGGTATCGGGCGGCCATGGCATTGTCCAAAATCGGAACTGGCAACGACGTCGATGCCGTTGTGAAAATGCTGACCGCTAATGCCGACGCCGACCCCATTGTAAGGCATGGCGGCATTATGGCACTCAATGGTATCTACCTTCGAAATGAAGACAACGGTACCGAGCGAGTGGCTGATTTAGTCGCAGATCAATCCTCGAGTGTTCGGTTGGCGGTTTGCGTGGCGATGAGAAAACTGCTCCTTTCGAATTTGCCCGAAGTAGAAGGAAGGAAGTCCGAGGCTGCCGATTTAGTTGGGCGGTTGTTGATGGATCGGGATTTGAAAATCGTTCTCGAAGCGGCGCGTGTTGTGCATGATGTCGACGTCCAGTCCCAGATGGAAAAACTGGCGGGGTTAGCCGATAACATTGATAAATTTGCGACTTCGGACGCCTTGATTCGGCGAATAATTAGTGCCAATGTTCGTGTTGGCGGAACTGCGAATGCAAAAAGGTTAGTCGGAATTGCTCGCAATGAAGAGTTGGAAGAGGCTCGTCGAATCGAAGCGATTGAGGCGTTGGGCGAATGGGCTGCTCCTCCAGCGAGAGATTTAGTTCTGCATGATTGGCGTCCGCTCGATCCAAGCCAGAGAAACGTCCTTGATGCGAAAAGTGCGTTTGAGGCCGAGTTTGTTTATTTTGCCAGCGGCGACGGCGGAGTGCCAAGCGCGGCCATTACCGCGGCGGGTAACCTCAATCTTTCTTCCATTGGCAAGGCTCTCGAAGCCGTCACGCTCAACGGAGAGAGTCGAGTTGAAGAACGTGTTGCTTCGTTGTTGAGTCTGGCAAAATTGAAATACAAGCGGCTGAGTGAAGTAGTAGCTGAATTGGAATCTAGCTTTAGCGAGCTGCCTGCCGAGCTGGGAGGCCCTGTAATTAAACTGCTTGCCAACGTTGATGAAGCTCGAGCGCTTGAGTTAATTAAAAAGACACTGGCCAGTGGCCAACAGGAAACCCAGCAATCAGCGATTTCGACGTTAGGTACAATGAAATCTGAGAGTGCTGCAGAGTTGCTCACGGCGCTATTGGTAAAAATGAACCAGAATGAATTCCAGGCAAATCTTCGCCTCGACGTCAGTCTGGCTGCCTCGGAGCGAGAGGAAGAAAGTGTCAAGGAACAGCTGGCAGCCTACGTGGCAGCGACGGTGGATCCGGCCGATCTCGCTACTGCTTACCTCGATGCGAAGATCGGTGGAAATGACGCCAAGGGAGCAAGCGTGTTTTACGGAAAAACAGAAGTTTCCTGTGTTCGTTGTCATCGAATCGATGGGACGGGTGGGCTCGTTGGGCCGAATCTTTCAGCGATCGGTAAAACCAAAGACCGTCAGTATTTACTTGAATCAATCGTGCACCCAAATAAAGTAGTCGCTGAGGGATACACGCAAGTCAAAGTGACAACCGACGAAGGCGAGCTGCTTGTCGGGATTGTTCAACGGGAAACCGACAAATCGCTGGTTTTATTGGATGCTGACGGCAAGGAAATCGTCATTGATCAGGAAGCGATCGACGATCGGCGGCCCGGCAAATCCTCGATGCCGGCTGATTTGATTAATCAACTGACGAAAAAAGAAGTTCGCGATTTAGTCGAGTTTCTTTCAAACCGAAAGACCGAACCGAGCGGTCGTGAGCACGAGTAGTTTACGGGCTGACCCGCGTAGATTCGGGTTGTTGAATCCGGTTGGTTTGTGTTGTGATTGATCGTTAACTGTCTTGGTCGCGGTCTTTTGGATCGACTTGGGTCACGCGGATAATGCTGCCTTGAATCTCAATGACACGGACCGTAACTCCAGCCTCCACGAACGCTCCATCGCTTACGACATCAATGGATCGGTTGTTGAACTTCGCCCTGCCCGCGGGTCGCAAAAGAGACTCTGATTCGCCCCAGTCTCCGACGGATACCAATGGGTGAGGTGTTTGAATTGGTTTGCCAGAGGCGTCGGTTGGTGC
>JAPOIJ010000124.1 GCA_029979005.1 Planctomycetota bacterium
ACGAGGGAAAGGTCTCGAACGAAACCATTGATGACAATGTCCGTGCCGTCCTCAAACTAAAATTTGACCTCGGCCTTTTCGAAAATCCGAAACTGGATGCAAACTTAGCCAGGCAACTCACTGATAATCCTCAGGTTACCGAACTGGCTCGGAAGGCTGCCGCTCAATCGATTGTGCTCCTAAAAAATGAAAACAATCTCTTACCCCTCAATCCAAAATCCGGTCAAACAATTGCAGTCATCGGGCCAAATGCGGATACCTGTCGACTTGGCTCTTATTCCGGTTCACCTCAAAAAACCGTCTCTTTGCTAGAGGGAATTCGTGGTGCAGTTGGGAAGGATATCCAAATCAAACATGCTCAAGGATGCGTCATCGTTCACAATGATTCTGGTGACTCCTACCAGAACTGGCGCCATGTCAATGAGCCTGAATTCGCGACACTCAATGAAAACCAACCATTGATTAACGAAGCAGTCGAGATTGCCAACACTGCTGATCTCGTCGTCTTGGCACTGGGAGAAAACCTGTTTCTCGGGAGAGAAGCGTGGGGGGACAACCATCGAGGAGATCGGCCAACATTTGATCTCACGGAATCACAACAAGCACTTGCCAGTGCGGTTCTTGCAACGGGCAAACCGGTTGTCCTTTATTTAATGAACGGACGGCCAGTTTCGCTCGGCGACCTTGGAACGAAAATTCCGGCGATTCTTACCGGCCATTACAACGGTCAGCAAACCGGCAATGCTGCTGCTGATATTTTGTTTGGCAAGACGAATCCATCCGGGAAACTAACCGTTAGCTGGCCGCGAAGCGTTGGTCACCAACCGGCTCATTACAACCAACACAGTAGTGGAAATGTATTCGACTATGTCGATTCTCCCCTAAAGGCAGTTTATCCGTTTGGACACGGCCTCAGCTATACGACATTTGTCTACGGTTCACCAAGGTTGTCTCAAACTACCATTCGTCCCGGAGAGTCAGTGCAAGTCAGTATTGACGTTACTAATCGTGGTACGCGAAACGGCGATGAAATTGTTCAGGTTTACGTGAGTGGAGAGTCATTCCCAATTGCGCGACCGCGCCTGGAATTAAAGGGGTTTGCACGGGTCAGCCTCAAACCGGGAGAAACTAAAACAGTCGACGTCCAAATTTCAGCCGATGATCTTCACTTTCATGACCGCAATCTTAAACGGGTGCTCCCCGTCGGAGAGTACCTCGTGCGCGTTGGCCCTTCATCTGATCAACTCAGCCAACCCGTTTCATTGAAAACTGTCAGCCCCCCGGCGGGACAGTTAGCCAATAGCAACCCACCAGCCCACTCGGGCGTTCCGATGCACTCGGGCGTTCCAATGCACTCAGGCGTTCCAATGCACTCAGGTGTCCCAATGCACTCCGGTGTTCCAGTGACACCATCGGAGAAAAAGGAAAATCCACAGGTAAACAACGAAGACAACCGACCGAATGTTTTGTTTATCGCGATTGATGATTTACGTCCCAATCTAGGTACATACGATAACCAGACGATCACACCAAACATTGACCGGTTGGCGAATTCAGGAATTCGATTCGACCGTGCCTACTGCCAACAAGCGGTGTGTGGTGCTTCCCGTCTTTCACTGATGAGCGGACTTTACCCAACACTAACTGGCGAGCAGACCTTTCATGTTTCTAACTGGCGCGACCGACACCCCAATGTCTTGACCATGAACCAGCACTTTGGAAGACAGGGATATGAAACGATCGGACTGGGAAAGATCTATCACGGCCATTCCGGGGCGGGGGTTGACCCTGAAAACTGGAATCGGTGGATCGACATGTCGGCTCCAGACTATGCAAAGCCAGAAAACCTCCAAACTCTCAAAGAGGCACTGGCGAGCGGTGAAATTGGCGATGCTCGCGATCCCGCGAAAGGACCACTTACCGAATCGGCAGATGTTCATGACAACACCTACCTCGACGGGATGCGTGCCGCAAAAACAGTTCAACTACTTGGGGAGTTGGCAACCAACAAAAATAAACCTTTCTTTCTTGCTGTTGGTATCTCCAAGCCGCACTTACCGTTTTCCGCCCCCAAAAAATACTGGGATCTTTACGAACGTGAAAATTTTAAAATGCCGCCCAATCAATCCATTCCCGAAGGCTACCCTCCTTATGCAGCGAATTTGATGGCGCACGAAATGCACAAATACAGTGATTTCGAAGGCGAGAAACCGACAGATTTTTCAGATGAACTCAACCTGCGCCTGCTTCACGGCTATGCTGCCGCCACCAGTTATGCAGATGCATGCGTTGGCCGGATTCTGGATTCTTTGGAAAAGAATGGATTGGCTGAAAACACGATCGTCGTTCTTTGGGGAGACCATGGCTGGAAATTAGGTGATCACGCAACCTGGGTCAAACACACCAATTTCGAATGTGACACTCGTGCTCCGTTGATCATCCGCGACCCACGCCTGGCTTCAAGCAAGTCAACTTCGCGACTCGTCGAACTCATTGACCTTTACCCGACGCTTTGTGAGCTAACGGGAATTCCTACCCCGGCACACTGCCAAGGTCGAAGTTTTCGAAAACTGATCACTGACCCGGAATCCGGCCATCGGTACGATGCCTACAGTTCTTATCCCGCTGGAAATCTATTGGGACACAGCATCCGGATCAAGGACTATCGTTACACTCAGTGGAGAGACGAAACAGGAAAAGTAAAAACTAGTGTCCTCACGAATCTTAAACTTGATCCGGGCGAAGAGACAAATCTCGTCGATGACCCAAAGCACGCTGAGGCGCTCGCGTTGGCAATGGAACGGCTGGACTTCCGAATTGAAGCGGCCCGAACCGCTAACCCAGTAACAAAACCATCGGCAACCACGCCAGTGGCAACGCCCCAACCTCCACTTAATCAAACCAAGCTATCGATCAATATCGATAGCTCTCAACGACGGCAAACCATCGACGGATTCGGAGGTTCGATTGCGTTTTGGGGAACTCGTGCAGACCAACAAGCGTTGTCATCCGCGATCGAAGGACTGGGCGTTAATATTATACGTGCCCAGGGCGAAGTTTCTAAAACTGGTGGGGATGATCGAAATCGAGATGTCCTGCAGCGGGCAATGAAAATCAATCCTGACCTTGAAGTTCTATTGACATTCTGGCAACCAAAATCAGCGTCGCACCCGGACCCCAATTATTGGCTCGATGTCAAAACCATTGGCAATAATCAACAATATGTGCTCAAACCTTCTCGCGAAGATGAGTGGGCGGACGAACTGGTCGGACGGGTCAAGCAGTATCGACAATGGGGAATCAACGTCACCACGGTTGGCGTACAAAATGAAACCAATTGGTCTCACCCCGGGACTCAGACGTGTCATTGGGCACCTAATGACTTACGTGAATTCATCGAATTAAAAATAAAGCCTCGACTTCAGGCCGCTGGATTGGCAAATATTAAAATAGCCGCTCCGGATCTCGCCTACATTGGCCCCGAAGCGACTGAATTTGCCCGCTATCTACCTGTCTTAACCAGTTCTGAAGTCGATGTTGCGGCCTACCACATTTACGACAGTTTCGTGGAGGGGCAAGCCGGTCCGATCGAAGTGCTCGTCGACAATACTCGAAAACTCAAGTCTCTCAGGTCACAATATTTGCCTGGCAAGCGACTTTGGATGACCGAGACAACCGGCGCTCAATGGAATGGTGATGCCTGGCATACCTATGGCTGGACTCCGGCACTTACCGAGCACGACAAAGCAATCAAGGCAGCACGTTATATTCATCTAACACTCGTCGACGCGGAAGCCAATGCTTTTCTTTGGTGGGGGCTTGTTTACAGTCTTGCACCCGATGCCGTCACCAACCCCAACACACGCCAGAAACACCGCGATGAAGGGCTCGTCCTGGTTCAGGAAAAAAATGTAGACGGCTTTCAGGCTTTTCTCGAAAACACAAAAACCTACTATGCCTTCAAACAATACTCCGCATTTATTAAGCCCGGGTACCGTCGGATTGAATTTGAGTCGCCCTCCAACCTTCAGGTCTCAGCCTTTGAAAGCCCCGACCGCTCAAAACTGATCATCGTCATGGTCAACGATACTGAAGAAAGCCAACAAATTGAAATCAACCAACCAATAGATTTCAACTTCACTGGTGCCTGGCAAACAGATGAAAATTTAAACTGCGATGCGGTAAAACTCCGAAGTCCCATTTCCGCCAAAGCAGTTCGAACGATCGTATTCGAACGTTAGCCGCAAAAACATTGAACCCTCAAAATAATTCCACGCAATGAAAACACTAATCCTTTTTTGTATCACTTGCCTATTGCTGAGTTCCAACATCCTGAACTCGGTCGCTCGAGCAGATGAAAAACCCAACATCATTTTCATTCTTGCCGACGACTGCAGCTATCTCGATCTGGAACTCTATGGCGGACCGGCCAAGACGCCACATTTGAATTCCTTGGCCAAAAATGGAATGACGTTTCATCGGTGTTATCAAGCCGCCCCCATGTGCTCACCCACTCGGCATGCCCTTTATACTGGCCTCTATCCGGTCAAAAGCGGTGCCTATCCCAATCACGCGCAGGCCTATGAGAATATCAAGAGTATCCCCCATTTCCTTGCTGACTCAAAATATCGCGTCGTTCTCGATGGCAAAACGCACATCGCCCCACCTTCTGTTTTTCCATTTGAATATTTTAAAGAATTTGCGGAGCCCACGGATCAAGACGTACCCCGTGTAAACGGTTGGCGTTACCCTCAGGTCTTTAATTTACTTGAGCAGTCAACAAAAACCGGCAATCCGTTCTGTCTGTTTCTCTGCTCTAACGAGCCCCACGGCCCCTATACCAAAGGAGATCCATCGCCTTACCGCGACGCCCCCCTGACACCTCAACAATTCGATTACCATCGAAACGAATATGCAAAGTATCTTGCTGAGATTACTTACTTCGACGGACAAGTCGGGGAAATCTTAGCGATGCTCGACGAGTTAGATCTAAGAAAAAAAACACTCGTAATGGTGGCAACGGAACAAGGCAGTGGCTTTCCTTTCGGGAAATGGACTTGCTATGAAATTGGAGTTGCCAGCGGATTGGTGGCCTCCTGGCCGGGCGTTATAGCCGCGGGCTCCAAGACTGACGCCATCGTTGAATACACCGACGTCGTCCCGACACTGCTCGATGTCGCCGGCGTCGATACACCTCCAGGGCTCGACGGAAGATCATTTTTGAAATTACTTCAGGGCGAGGTTCAAACTCACAAGCAATTTGCGTTCAGCATGCAAACCACCATTGGCGTCAATGGATGCCGCGCCCCCTATGGCATTCGATCGGTCGTTGGTGATCGCTACCGCTACATTCGCAACCTGTTTTCAGAAAATGAATTTAGTATCCCCGTTTCGAGAACACTTTTTGAAAAAACTCGAGATGTTGATGTTGGCACGCGGCAACGAGCAGACCGTTTTCTCAAACGACCACCCGAAGAATTGTACGACATTCTCAACGACCCCTACTGTCAAACCAATTTATTCGGGCAAGCTCAATTCTCAACCGTCCAAGAGGAACTCGCTACCGCGCTTGAGCGATGGATGACCGAGCAGGGGGATTCAGGTCGATCGGTTGAACTGGAAGCTCTCGACCGCCAAGCTGATTGGCGCAAAGCTCGAAACAACCCAAAGCCTAAAAAGGCTATTGAAGGTCAAAAGTAAAAATCACTGATGCCAGTTGGAAAAAAACAACGAGCAATATATTTAACTTACCTACAGATAACTTGATCTTTTGTGGATTAAAAAAGAGCGGGAGATACCATGGATGCGATTATCCGCCAGATGTCACAATCCGAGCAGCAACAATTGATCCAGTGGGCCGCCCTGGAGGGCTGGAACCCCGGAATCCATGATGCCGAACTTTTCTGGAATCTTGACCCCGCTGGGTTCATGGCAATTGAGGTCGCCGACAAATTAGTGGGCGGCGGGGCAGTTATTCGACATAATTCAATGTTCGGATTTATGGGTCTGTTTATCGTTGAGAAGCAATTTCGCGGACAAAAGCTGGGTTCACAACTTTGGGAAGCCCGAAAAGAAACGTTGCAATCGAGATTAGAATCCGGAGCGACGATTGGTCTCGATGGCGTTGACGAGATGGTACCATTTTACGAGCGTGGCGGATTTCGGCAGTTTACGAGGCATCGTCGTTTTGAATTCACCTCAACCGACACTGCACCAGATTTAGACCCGGGTCTCACTCAGCTTTCGAATATCGATTTCCAAGATATTGAAGACATGGACGCAGTTTGCTTTCCGGGAAGCCGGCGCGACTTTCTTAAGAGTTGGATCGAACAAGATGATGCAATCGGCCTCGGCTTAGTGGAGAAAGATCGCCTCCGCGGTTACGGCCTAATGCGACCCTGTCTTTCTGGCTGGAAGGTAGGCCCGCTTATCGCCGATGAAATCGAAACTGCCAACCGCTTATGGACAGGATTTAGCAAGCATGGCCAAGGAAAATCGATATTCATCGACTCACCAGACAATAATCCGTCAGCAATCCATCTCTGCAAATCTTTCTCAATGACTGAAGTCTTCGGATGCCAGCGGATGTATTGCGGCCAACCTCCTGAGCTAGACCACAGTAGAATTTTTGGAATTACTACTCTGGAAGTTGGTTAGCACTGCCGCCTTTTATAAATCACGGTCGAAACCATGGGGTAAGCCACCGTCATAACCCAAGATTGGCTCGGGCAATTACTTCAGAAATCTCACTTCGCCGGTGTGCATATCATAGATGCCGCCAACAATTGCGATTTTTCCATCCGTTTCCATCTCTTTGAGAATCGGGCTATTTTCCTGAATATATTCAATCGTGCACCGCACGTTCTGTTCGGTAACCATATTCATATACTCCTTGTTGCCGCTTGTCTTTTTTCCGGAATAGTCGCCGAAGTGCGCCATCGCAGGCTTAATATTTGCTAACATCGGAGTAATGTTTCCCAATTCGACACCGTCAATCGCCCCGGCGATAGCGCCGCAACTTTCGTGGCCAAGCACCAACACCAGTTTTGCACCCGATACCTTACAGCCAAACTCCATACTGCCAAGAATATCCGTATTGGCAAAATTACCAGCTACTCTTGCGACAAAGATATCCCCAATTCCGCGGTCAAATACATCCTCCACTGGAATACGTGAATCGAGACAAGACAGAATTACAGCTTTAGGAAATTGCCCCATCGCAGCATCACGTACCTGCTCGGTGTGATCGCGGGCAGTGAGATTCCCCGCCATGAACCGCTGATTACCTTCTTGAAGCATCGCTAAAACGGTCTCAGGTTCTAAGGCATCCTGCTCCTCCTGCGTCAACACCCGATTCACTAACGGTTCGACATCATCAACCGTTTCAGTGACGACTACCTCTGAAACCACCGGGTCTGTTTTGGCACAGCCCGCAATCGTCAAAATGACAGAAAAAAATGCGGCTAAAAACCCATAAACTCGACCTTGCAATCCAAATGGATTCATTACGTTGCTCCGATATTTCAAAAGATGTTTCCAAAGACGAGTACCCGGCAGACTCAATCGGGAATGCCACGGAGGATACCAAAAATTTTTAAGGGGATGCCGTTCTCATCAAGATCCCCTCAATACTCACTCGATTAAAAAGTTCTAATTCCCAGTTGGCTTGTAATTCAAAATCTTGTCAATTGTCTGCCTTGAAACGGCGTGATAACCGGGACGTGCCTTGGCGTAAATCAGATTTGCACGCTCCAACCCTTCCGGAGTCGTTGCCAGTTTTTCATACAACGGCTGCAAAAATTTTCGCCGCCCCTGCTCCGTCAGGAATTCTTCAAGACGTGGGAACCCAGCTTGATAACCAGAGCCAATCACCAGCATCATCCAGTCATGCGTAATCTCTGAATTGCGTGATCGAGTGAATTTAAATTGGTCATCCAAATTCTTCATTTGACTAGGACTAAGGTTATTCTTAAATGAGCGTAAAAAATGATTCCAATGATGTGTCGTCCATTGATTGGTCTCGAACTCATCTACCAGAGCAGGAGGAGACTGTCCGTCTAGAAATGCCTGAGCAGCTTTTTCTACTCGTTCCAGTGCCTCCGTCTGCACGACTGGCACATCCGCCGGCAGTCCAGGCGAGTAAACCCATGCCTTGAAATCTATCTTTTCATCGAGATTCTCTTTCAAATAATTCAAAAACCCTTCCGTTGTCATACTCTTGAAGGCGAATTTATTAAAATAAGATTTCAAAAATTGATCGAATTTTTCACGACCCACTTTTTCTTCAAGCATCCGCAAAAAGAAATATCCTTTGTCGTAGGCAATCGAAGTCATGCCATCATCCGGGTTCCTCCCCCGCAAATCGAGTTTTAACCATGTGTCGCGTGCTTCAAGCTCCTCGATCTCCGCCAGTAAACCATCCAGCGACAGTCGCGCCAGCATTTCAGAGTACTCCCGACCATAAATCGCCTCCATGATTCGCTGTTCAAAGTAAACCGTAAAGCCTTCATTTAGCCAAAAATCATCCCAGGTGGCATTGGTCACCAGATTGCCAGACCAGGAATGGGCTAGTTCGTGAGCGATCAAAGCGACCAGCGACCGGTCACCCGCAAGAATCGTTGGCGTCGCGAATGTTAATCTCGGATTTTCCATTCCACCAAACGGAAAACTTGATGGAAGAAAAATCACGTCATACCGATCCCATCGATACTCTCCATAAAGCGCCTCGGCGGCGGAAATCATTTTCTCGGTGTCCGCTAATTCCCACACCGCCCTTTTTAAAACCGACGGTTCAGCGTAAACACCACTTCGCGGTCCCAGTTCCAAAAATTTCAAATCACCAACAGCCAACGCCAGCAAATATGCAGGAATTGGTTGCTTCATTTCAAACTCATAAACCCCTGTTTTATTCTTCTTTTGAGGATTCGATGCACTCATCACCGCCAGCAACTCAGGTGGAACCTGAATCTTGGCGGAATAGGTCATGCGAACCGCAGGAGTGTCCTGACACGGTACCCAGGTTCTCGCAAGAATCGCCTGAGACTGAGTAAACAAAAACGGATACTGCTTGTCGGTCGTTTGCTCCGGAGTCAACCACTGCACCGCTTCTGCACCCGGTTGACTTTCATAATAGACCGTTACCTCCTCAACGCCTTCAACGAGTTCAATACTCAAGCGGCTACCGAGATCTGGTTCATGTTCGCCCAAGCTCCACTTCAATTCCTTGCCACTGGGCTGCGCTTGGACCTTAAAGATTTTCAAGCCGCTGGTATCCAGATAGAGCGTTTTATCCGGTGTGCGACGATTCAACTTCATCGTAGCTGATCCAGCGAGCTTTTGATTTTCAAAATCGACCTTTAGGTCTAAATGTAAATGGGCAATCGCAACTTGATCAGGACGAGCGCAAGAGTGAGGCAGTTCTTGCGCCTCTAAACTAACCAATAAACAGAGCGCTATTGCAGAACTCACCAAAACGCGCAACCGATTCCACTTATTCAAAATCATCTTTGTTTCACTTTTTAGGATTGACGACCTAGATCCTTTACCATTCCAAAGTCGTGCAAAGCAGGCACTCGCCGCAAAAACTCCGACTCTTCACTCATTTGAATGGCTTGTCTAAACCGTCATCGTAATCATTTGTAAGCCAGCCAACCAATAGGCTGGCCACTCATTTTAAGTTAGAGAAATTATTCGACGCCGTTAATTATCATTTAATGGCCACTTGATTTGAAATTCGATTTCTTCAAATCCATCTTCCCGTTCATGTTCGACATTAAATACGGCACGAACCGGCACATAAATTCGTTCACCGGCAATCTGGATTTCGAACTTATCATTGTTCTCGATCGCATCGGCCAACCTCCTGAGTTTGTCGACAAACTCCGACTTCGTATAACCTTTTTCAACATCTCGATCTGCTTTATCGGCCATAACATCACTCATTCCAAAAACCAAGGCTCTGAGAATACTGGTAGAAGAGGTATTCTACATCATTGCCCGCCATGGAATAGGTTATATTGTACGTTCATAATTTGTCGCGTTCGATTCTTAACTTGTTTCACCTACCGACCACGAAACAATGCTCCGCACGCGCAGCAGCGCTTTTATTTCCGGTTTGTCGACGAAAGATCCATGCGAATCATCTTCTCCATTTCGTTTTTGCTTTTTTTAATCTTTCCCTCACCAACAACGTCCGCACAGACGCTTAGTGAAAAACTACTTAGCGAAAACCCCAAAGCACTCGTCGCCGCCGCAAGGGAGGGTGGTGACATCGTTCGTGGGGCTATTTTATTTCACCAGGGAAACATCAATTGTGCGAAATGCCATCGTGCTCAAGCGAACGGAGTTAGAATCGGCCCCGATCTGGGCAAACTAGAAGCGGATGTTACCGATGCTTATTTGGTCGAAGCGATTCTCGAACCCTCCAAGACCATTAAAAAGGATTACGAATCCGTCATCATTTCAACGCTAGACGGGGAGATTTTCACAGGCATTATCCAAACGCAAAATGAAGCTCAAATTATCTTGCGTGATCCCGCTGAACCCGAACGGGTTATGATCATTGATCGCAACAATCTCGATGAGATGCGAACCGCCAAAAAATCCAGCATGCCGGATGACCTGGTTAAAGAACTCAAAGATCGTCGGCAATTCCTCGACCTCCTTCGATACGTAATCGACTTAAAAGAGAGGGGCTCCAACAATGAACTGATCGGAACCGCAATCACCACGACACACGAATTGAGCGTTGAACTGAATGGAATTAGCTTGATCACTGAATTAAATTGCGCTGCCTGCCACCAGCCTGAAGTAGCGCTTTCGCTGACAGATCCTAAGCAGGCCCCCGATTTAAACTGGTCAGCGAGACATTTGAATCCAGAGTTTCTCGCAGACTTCATTGCTAATCCGCATGCATTAAAACCGGGCACAACGATGCCTGATTTGTTTCAAGGTAAAAGCAAAAGTAAGCGAATGGATGATGCCAATGCAATCACCCACTTTTTAACCTCCCGCACCGACAACGAATTCACCCCTGCTAAAACTGACACCGCTGCTATCCAACGTGGTGATGAGTTATTTCATTCACTTGGATGTGTTGCCTGTCATGCCCCTCGAGATTCGACCGCCAGAGAAAAGCAGCTTGACCCATCCATTCCATTGGGTGAACTCGCGGTAAAGTACTCGCTTTCCGGATTGGTCGAGTTTTTAGAAAATCCACACGCTGTCCGACCCTCTGGTCGGATGCCCAGCCTTTCTCTAACCAATCGCGAGACGAAGGATATCGCGGCTTTCCTACTGCAAAACGCACCCGAGTCCGTCACCCATTGGAAAGTCGACGCCGACCTTGCCGGAAAAGGTAAACAACTATTCAAAGATGCCAACTGTAGCGCGTGCCATCAAGGCATTCTGCCCGGTACCGAACTCCCTCAACTCCCATCTTTGGCAAAAGCCAATGTAAACAAAGGATGCCTTTCAACAGAGACAGGCGACTGGCCAAACTACCAACTTAGTGATTCAGACCGATCAGCCATCGCCTCGGCAATTGCCAATCCAATTAAAGAGCTAACCCAAGAACAGCAGATCTCCATTTCGCTTAAGTCCTTTAATTGCATCGCCTGCCACCGACGCGATGAGCTTGGGGGCGTGACCCAGGCACGCAATCCTCATTTCAAAACAACTAATTTAAATCTGGGGGATCAAGGCCGAATTCCTCCCACACTTTCGGGAGTCGGTGCAAAATTGAATCGAAAATGGATGCGAGACGTATTCGTAAATGCTCGATCAATACGACCGTACATGAAAACCAGAATGCCTCAGTATGGCGAATCCAACATCGGTCATCTGATCGATCTGTTTCAGTCGGAAGATAAATTGCCCAGCATGGAATTTGCAAAGATTGATGACCAAAAAGAAATGCGAGAACTAGGGCACCGACTGGCCGGCAACCAAGGTCTTAACTGTGTCGCTTGCCACACCTATCGGTACAAACAATCTGACACCATGCCTGCCGTCGACCTAACGGAAATGACAGATCGTTTGAAAAAAGACTGGTTCTTCCAGTATATGCTTGCTCCTCAATCGTTTAGTCCAAACACGGTCATGCCATCTTTCTGGCCAGCCGGAAAGGCCATTCGTTCAGACATCAAAGGCGATTCCCAATTTCAAATCGAATCCCTGTGGCAATATTTAATCGATGGCCGCCAAGCACGAATGCCAAGCGGCGTCGTACGAGAACGCCTTGAAATTGTTGTAACTGACGAAGCGAAAATGTTACGGCGAAGCTACCAGGGTATTGGGAAACGAGGCATCGGCGTGGGCTACCCCGGTGGAGTCAATCTCGCCTTTGACGCCGAACAAATGCGGCTTGCAATGATCTGGAAAGGAAAATTTCTGGATCCAGGCGGTGTCTGGACCGGACAAGGCCATGGAACAGCCAGACCGATGGAACGGCCAATCAATTTCAGTAAAGGGCCCGATTTCGACAGCCATTCGTTACCTTGGAAAGTGGACGACTCTCGACCACCTCATCATCAATTTCTCGGCTACAAATTGAATGAAACTCAGGCCCCAACTTTCTTGTATCGCTTTGGCGATATCAAAGTTGAAGACTTTTTTGAAAGCGTTTCAACGAGCAATAATTCCACCGCATTAAGGCGGGATACATTATTCACTTCGCCTGACGATCAAGAAGATCTTTCTTTGAAGGCCGCAACCGGAAAGCAAATCAAAGACCTTGGGTTGGGAAAATATTTAATTGACAACCAGGTGGTTGTCACCATTCTCTCGGGACATGAAGGTGAAATTATTGACCAGGGCGAAGAGAAACAACTAAAAATTAAAATTGAATTAATTGCCGATCGTCCGCAAAACACGATTTTAGAATTTGAGTGGAAGTAAAATTACGAGCTTTCAAAAACGAACGACAACACCCTCTCCTAATCCAAAACATCAAATATGTTCACTGTACTCCTTGAATCGCTGATAACGTTATTATTTATTTGCTTCCCTCAGCAAGAGGCCCTTGGTGAGTACTGGGGAACTGCCGAAGAAGAATCAAAGTACTACAAGATGGTCGATGTACCGCTGCCTCCGGAACTTGCAGTTGAAGCAGGGAGTTTCGAGGTCATGCCTGACAAAAAACAACTTGCGATCGCTACCCGCCGCGGCGACATCTTTCTGGTTGATGGCATCTTTCAAAAATATCCAGAACCCGTATTTAAAAAATACGCCAGTGGCTTGGATGAAATATTCGGAATGGCCTATCAAAATGATGCTTTTCATATTACTCAGCAAACCGAAGTCACCCGCATCCTGGATACCAATAATGATGGGCGCGCCGATCAATTCGATACACTGAGCGACCGCTGGGGATTTCGACACTACCACGAATTTTCATTCGGTTCCAAACCTGATGCCGAAGGAAATATTTGGGTCGCTCTCTGCCTTTCAGAATCCTATCATTCCAAGGCTCCATTCCGTGGCTGGTGTTTAAAGATAACTCCCGATGGACGTACTATTCCCGTATGTAGTGGCATCCGGAGTCCGTGTGGAATTGGCCCGAACGAACACGGAGTTATGTTTTATGCCGAGAGCCAAGGCCCGTGGAATGGCTCATGCTCTTTAAAAGTCCTGCAACCGGGAGGCTTTATGGGGCATCCGGTCAGTTTTAACTCTTATGAACTCGCGCCGGAAATGGGACAACCACCGACCGTCCCAAACACGCCCTCCCGACTAGAAGTTGAGCGAAAAAGGGTTAAAGAACTTGTCCCCTATGCCGTCGTTTTTCCTTACAAACGCATGGGACGATCTATTTCAGGATTCATGGTTGACCGCACCGGTGGAAAATTCGGCCCGTTTGAAAATCAAATTTTCATTGGTGACTTCAGTCTTGGTGTCGTCATGCGAGCAACGACAGAAAAAGTAAATGGCGTTTGGCAAGGTGCCTGTTACCCGTTCCGTGAAGGATTTGACACTGGTCTACTAGCGGTTCAATTCACACCCAATGGCAATTTAATTGCTGGAGGTACAAATCGTGGTTGGCCGGTTCGTGGTCCAAAAGCATACGCCATTCAGCGTCTGGACTGGACGGGCATAACGCCATTCGAAATCAAAACCATCACTGCAACCGTCGAAGGTTTTAAGATTGCTTTCACGAAACCCGTGGATCCGAAAATTGCGAGCGTAGCCACAAATTACCAGTTGGAAACGTTCACCCACATCTATCGGCAAGGATATGGCAGTCCCGAAGTCGATCAAACGACTCCTGTCGCAACGAGTGCGGTTGTATCCCAAGATCTCATGACGGTCGATCTCAAAGTTGACAACCGTGTCCAGGGACACGTACACGATTTTAGACTCCCTGCCATTCGTTCCAGCACCGGTGAGAAACTTGTTCACGCTGACGCCTATTACACCTTAAATGAAATTCCTCATGAGTAAGTTCACTTATCTCACTTCCCCTTTGGAGTCATGATAGCGGCGGATCTACAACTGATCGAAGGATTTTGAAAATCAACAACTAACCGAAAGTAGGAAACCTAATGCGACACTATCTTCTTCTTTCTATCTTGTTATTGACCGCCACAAGTAACCTTGCGGCGCAGGATCCAGCCCCCTCCGGTTTCACTGACCAAACGGCCAGCCTAGGACTTGAACTAGGCGGTACCGCAGCCTGTTGGGTCGATCTGAACAACGACGGATGGGCAGATTTATGCTGCGGTGGCACGGTCTGGATAAATGAAAAAGGTCAAAAATTCTCTCGCCTGACGACTGGACTGGGCGAG
>JAPOIJ010000148.1 GCA_029979005.1 Planctomycetota bacterium
CCAACCCCAAGATTCCCCAAACGGTCTTCCACCGTGATCCTGGCACGCGCACAAGTAACATGATCTAGCGTCTCATTTCCAAACTTCAACGGCACCCGTGTTTGGACTGGCAGGAAGTAAAGCCTAACGTCTTTGATTGAAATATCTGTAGGTTTTGGTTGCATAGTGCTTGGTGGACTGAAGCAAATATCGAAGGATGCTGGTTTTTAAAAACTTTGAAGAACACAACTAACCAGCTATTTAACATATCTGGAGAGGATAATCCCTCCAATGAAGAGGACGCCGCCCAGACAAATACTGGTGAAATCAAAATGTGGCAGACTTACAAATTCGGGAAGCCTTAAATATTGTCCCGACATGACTATCATCAATCCCGGGAGTACACAGGCCGTCACTCTCCACCCCACAAAAACCGAAGACGCAATCATCAACAACCCAGCGACAAGTGGATTAAAGCTGTTTATCAAAAATCCAACCATAGGAATCGCAAGAGGAGTCGTCTCGCCATCAAGCGGATTCTCACCTTCGAAAGGTTGTTGAACCATACTCACATCTGTATCGATCAGTGAGCGAGTGGAGCTTTCAAATAAGTTATTTTGATTGGCCCAAACTAAACAAATGACAACCAAACAGGATCCGAATAAGGCTCGAAAAAATGAGCCAAAAAAACCGTCCAACCACGGCGTCAATCTTCCAAGCAACGTATAACTGCGTCGATGCCTGCCACTCCTCGCCTCACGCATCATATTGTTTATTCTGTCAAGTTGCTGCTGCCTCCGGATTGCCTGATTTTTCGAGTCGTCACGTTTGCCCCACATGTTCGACCCATAACCAGCACCCTTGTCGACCATCGCGTTGGCCATTTGAAATGCTTGCTTTCTTGCCTCTCCTGACGTGATTCCTTTTTCGAGCAAACCCGCTTGCTCCACCCGCTGGAGTAGCACTTGATCTTGAGCGACCTCACTCGCCTCTACTTTGCGTTGAAATGCATCGATCATCACATCAACCCAGGGACGAAACTTTGGCTTATGCCGCCCCATGACGGTATTACTCAACTCATTCCGCACTTTCCGTTTAGCTTCATAATCAAATAGCTGTTCAAATATTTCTTCCCAGTGATTTCCAGAATACTTCGCCACGAACATCTGTAGCGTTGATTCATCCATCCCCATCACACGCATCCGTTTCATCAATCGCTCACATTTCGCGATCAATGGTTCCCGGTGTTTTTTAATCGGTTTATCGATAAACACGTACACTGCGGCACCGACAATGATTCCAATCGTCGCCATCGCCAACCAATGAAAAAACACTCCTGCCATGAGTGCCGCAATCACCCACAAAAAAACGGCGAAATTCCACTTAAGCACCGCCATCCCCCGCTTTCGATAGGACAGCTCACGCCAAAGTTGATATAGAACCGTATTGTCATTGACGCCTTGAATAATGAGATAGCTAAGGAATCCAGCCAACGGAAAAATCATTAAGCCTGAGGCCCATTTCCAGCTGATGAAGACAAGGTTAAAAGCAACAAACAGTGAAACGCCAAGAATTGCTAGAGGAGCCACCGTCCGAACGCGGGTCAGCGGAAAAAAGTTATACGCGTCCGCACAGGTCTCCATTAATCTTGCATCTTCTTCCGCCGGAGTAAATTGCGCGGCTGAACTAATCCCAAGGTAGTTTTCCAATTCAGCAATTAACTCGCCCATATTCTGATAGCGATCCTCCGGCAATTTCGCCATCATTTTGGCGATTATTTTGGAGAGCACCTCAGGCACCCGATCGACAATCAGACTTGGAGGCACCAACGGTGCCGATGTATGTTTCGCCACCACCTCAATCACGGTTCTTCCGTCAAATGGCCGTTGGCCAGTTAGCAATACATAGAATGTACACCCCAGCGAATAGACGTCAGCCCGTAAGTCGACGCTCATTGAACTGGTCGCCTGCTCGGGCGCCATGTAATAGGGTGTTCCAATCGTACTTCCGAATTGCGTTAACTCCTTGGAGGATGAAAGAGCGCTAATATCTCCGTCATCAAGCTCCGACTCGTCTCGTTCGGGAACTTTTACCAATCCAAGGTCAGCAACTTTTACCAGACCTTCATGGTTAACCAACAGGTTGGCCGGTTTAATATCTCGATGCACCATTCCTGCGTTGTGGGCGCACTCTAGCCCTCGAGCCGCCTGCAAAACGTAATTCGCCGCCTGCTCAGGATCCAACTTTTTATTATTCTTGATTAAATCTTGGAGCGATTGCCCTTCGACCAACTCCATACTGAAATAACAATTCCCGCGATCATTCCCCATGTCGTAAATTTGTACAACATTCGGATGAATCAACTGAGCCGCGGCGAATGCCTCTCTTGTGAATCGCACCATCATCGATTCATTCTTCAAAAGATGCGATTTAACGACCTTTAAGGCTACTTTTCGATCGAGCGAGATCTGCTTCGCGAGATAAATCGATCCCATCCCGCCTTCGCCTAGCAGATCAATAAGTTGATATGGCCCAATCTCAGCCGGGAATCCGGTTGAAGATTCTGCAGGCTCATCCGCCGTTGGGGGTAAGGGGGAAAAATCAATGGACTTTGCTTGAGCTGGTTGTCGAATATCAGATTCTGCGGCCGTATCTTCAGATTGGCCAGTCGCAACCGTCAAATCCAGTTCGGGGCCGTCCCTATCCGAACTCGACGAGCCGTTTTGAGATTCCGAATCCTCAGATTCCGGAGGGGTTATCGGTGAAAAGTCAATCGATTTCGTTTTCGGTCGCTCAAGGATACCTGAGCCTGCTGCGGTGTCGTCGGAATTCCCAGTCGCAACCGTTAGATCCAGACTGGAATCGTCCGTTATCGAACTAGATGATTCGTTAGCAGTTTTCGAATCCTCTGATGAGGACGCAGCTAAAGGGGAAAAGTCAATCGAACTTGCCTTCGATCGTTCGTCGACATCGGAATTCGCCGCGGGATCGTCCTTCTGCCCAACGGCCATGGTCAAATCTAATTCTGAGTCTTCTGACGATGGAGTCGCCAAACCATCCTCTTTGGAAGATCCACTCTCAAAATTGCCTGCTTGATCAAGAGCCTCTTCAATGGGAATTAACGCCAACGGCGTTTCCGAAGAATCCGGGCTTCGGATTTGGGTTACCTCTATATTGGAAATGTAACCGGTATCTAAATAGAACTGACCATTTTTATCTTGGCTGATAAAAAGCTCGAAACGCGTGTTACAAAAATTACACACCGGACAAAACGAACCCACCGCCGGATTCGCCACAGCGAATTCGGCTTTACAGCGGGGACAGTCTAATCTCAACATGCGATTCATCAACAAGCGGTTATGAATAAAAGACGGATAAATAACTCAAAAAATGCGTTCCGGGATAAATTTGCGCACACGAATTAATCGCGAAAACTTCTACAGAATCCCGAATTTAACAACGGCGTATTTGAGTAAGAAAATCCAGCTTTCTTTCCGAGAGCGAATAACTCGCCCTAACCATTTAACCCTCCGAACCACACTTAATCGAACGCGTGGTAAGGGCGCGTCTATTATTTCTTTTGCTTCAATTCATTGGTTCTATGACGCAAGAATTGATTAGAAATCTCAGCCGATTCAACTCGCTCGGCAGGACCATAATCCCAAAACTTCTGGATAACGCCTTCAATCTCCGGATAATCAGCGCCGGTATCGCCAATCTGAGCCCGCTTTTCAGCGAGTTGCCGTTTTAAGCTTTCGACGATCGCCGCGTATTCTGGATTGTCGTACTGATTGACATTTTCACCTGGATCCGTTTTCAGATCGTAAAGCTCCCACGCCGGTGGAGTTCGAACGTCATTCGCACCGTACCCTGCCCCGTAATAGAAAATCAACTTGTGGTCTTTCGTCCGAATACCGACGTGCCCGGGATTGTCATGATGGGCCATGTGCATCCAATATCGGTAATACGCCGATTGCTTCCAGCCCGGCGTTTCTTTACCCGTTTCACAAATTTCACGAAAACTCGCGCCTTGCATATAATCAGGAGTCTTGACGCCGGCAAAAGCGAGCATGGTTGGTGCAAAGTCGACATTTTCAATAATCGCGTCGGTCTTAATTCCCGCAGGAATTGTTTTTGGGTATCGGACCAAAAACGGCATTCGCTGAGACTCTTCATACATCCAACGTTTATCCTGATAATCATGCTCGCCAAGCATGAACCCTTGATCGCCCGTATAGATAATTAAGGTATTATCCAATTCTCCGATGGATGTAAGATGATCAAACAGTCGTTTTAGATTGTCATCCACCCCTTTCACGCAGCGAAGATACGCTTTTAGGTAAACATTGTAGGCTGCACGTTTCGCCTCCTCGTCCGTGAGCGAAGGATCAATCTTAAAATCAGCCGCGTAACTTCGCCTTGGATTTCTTCTCCCAATTGAAGTTCCAATATGAGGAACAAGCTCATCGTTATGCCCCCGCGTTGCAAGCGAACCAAACTTCGGATCACGCTTCCACATGTTTTCGGGCTCCGGAATTTCGGTATCCGCCAGATAGGACTCATACCGAGGTGCATATTCAAAGTAGTCATGCGGAGACTTATAGTGATGCATCAAAAAGAATGGTCGATCACGATCCCAACCCTCTTTCAACCAAGTAATGGTTAGATTCGTAATTGCATCAGCCGAATGCATTCCATCAAATTGAATGGTATTCTTGGGCCACTTTTGATCGCCCCGGACTCGAAACACCGGATTAAAATATTTTCCCTGACCCGGCAAAACACAATAATGTTCAAACGCCGCCGGTTCAACTTTTAAATGCCACTTACCAATCATGGCTGTTTGATAACCCGCTTTTTTCATTTCAATCGCTAGGTATTGTTGATCAGCGGGAACCTTTCCCCGAAGATCGTACACTCCATTCACATGGTTGTACTGACCTGTCAGAACACAAGCTCGACTTGGTGAGCATATAGAATTTGTACAAAACGCATTTTCAAACATGACTCCTTCACGCGCGAGCCGGTCAATGGTCGGTGTAGGATTAAGGCCAGCTAGTCGACTACCATAAGCACCAACCGCTTGACTGGTATGGTCATCCGACATGATATAGAGAATGTTTGGCCGATCGTTCTCACCAGCCTCGGTAGAAAGAATAGAGCCAATGTTCAACAAGCAAAACAACGCGACAAAAATGGGTACCCTAACTCGCATCAACAACTCCACAGACGGGTGACAAGAAAAATTCCATTGTAGAGTGGAAAATTGCCTCCGTCTACAAAATGGGGCAATTCGCGAGTGCTTACGGACATTCGACACTGAACTCACTAACGCGGGCTGAGTCTTATTCCTACCGCATTAAACAACACCTAGATTAATGCGAGAATGGCTATTTACAGCTCAACCTGATTCAAACGTCGAGCCGCGTCTGCCATTCCATAGACCTGTGCAAGCTTCGAGAGCGCCTGAACAAGTTGCTCCCGGGTTTTCAATTTCGATTTTTGGCCAAGATTCGACTTCAAAAACGGAATCGCAACTTCCATTAATCCTCGACGCTGACTCACTGAAAGTTCCGAATCAGCCATCACTAAGTAGGAATCACACCATAAATTTGCCACGTTGACTTGTGACAAATTACCTATTTCTCGAATTGCATCATCGACGATTCCCGAATCCCCCGAACGCATACCCAACTTCCTAATTTCCTCTAGGAAAACTACGTTCAGAGCAACATCATCGGTAAGTTGATCCTCCAATGCCTGAGCGGCCATTAGTGCTCGACCAGAGGTAAGTTCAGTCACAGTTTCATATTCTTGTTCCGTACGAAAACTCGAAATCCCATCCTGCTGCGCTTTTTTATTTGGGAATGGTACTTTTTGATCTACCTGTTCAAACACTTCAAAATCAAAACCGGCGAAATGTCGAATACCCTGGCAAGAATGTCCTGCAGCCTCGGACTCCTTCAACAAAACATCGATCTGACTTGCGTAGCTTTTACCGTCAACTTGATTGACCGCATAAAATGCAGCCAGTTGTTTATTCCATGTTGGAATATCTTTGATACTCCCCTGTTTCGCCAGAACAACTGCTAATTGAGGTGGGAGAAACGAATACTGATACGTGATGTTAGATCCCGCGTTTCGCACGATCACTTTCTCTTGATCTGATTCTACAAGTCCAAGTATTTGATTGGAGACTTCGAGCTCCTGCCCCCCCGGAATCTCAGAACTGCTGGAAACCACCTGTTCCCAAAACCCGTCAAAAAGTTCGTAAATCTCAACAAACTCATCTACCAGTCCAGCAACCTCTAACTGTTCCTTGACGAATTCGGAACCAACCTCTGAACTGATGGAATCTTTTATACGCTGCGCATTTTCTATCGCCCTTTTGGCGCGAACTTTATCACGTCGAAACAGACTATAGCGAGCCCGATTCAAGTAACGTTGGTACTGAGCCATTTGGGAATCATCAAAATTTACAAGAACCAAGTTGGCTGGCTCCTTCCTTTCGTTGGTATCTGTATCTCTCTCATCCGACTCGTCATTCTTGGACGCACCATCTACATCCTCGCCATTAGACCTATCCTCTTTGTCGAGGTTATTATTTTCCATCCTCGCTGCGCGTTCTTCATCCCTGATCGCCTGTTCGTCCAATTCATCCAAATTGGTCATATCAATTTTTGGTAATGGGCGCGAATCGACATCCGACCCTTCCGACGGAGAGCCGCCTTGAGCCCCTTCCGGAGATCCTTCATCGGCTAGATCAACCGCTGATGGATCTTTTGCGTTTGCCAATTTGCTGAGGTTTTCAAAAACGCTCCAATTTTGAATGATCAAATACGTTCCACCGGCTAATGTTGCAAACATTAGGATCAACACCAATAACGCGAAACTTTTACTACTCCGACGACGTCGAATCTTGCGATTAATCTTTAGATCCTTAATCCCTGCTGAAACTGGATCATCAGGTTCAACAGGTTGTTGCGGTAGCGGCTTTGCTAGTGGAATCGCCATCGGCAAACTAGCCTGCGGCGGGACGGCAACCGGCTTAGCAGCTATTGGAGCGGCAGGAACTGGAACGGCAGGAACTGGAGCGGCAGGACCGTTAGTCGGCGAATTCGGAATGGGCGTAACCGGAGCGACCAACTGTGGCGGTACCGGTGGCATCCGGTCACTGGTCTCGGACTGTTTTAATTGATTCGGCTTTTGTTTACTTGACTTTTTGCCTTTCACTGGCGGACTTAGAGACGGATCAGAATTCTTTTTCATCGGAGTGCTACGCTCACGAGTCTTTGATTTGAGCTTCTCGTAATAGGCTAAACGAGTCTTTGGATTCGATAATATCTTTTGAGCACGAAGCACGCGCTCTTGAATCTCTTCTACAAGTTTGTCATTCTCCCCAGAGGGAACCTCCGCAAGTAGTTTCAAACACCGCTTCGCCGCCGCATCGACAATCCTAGTGATTTCCGCCTGATCCTTCAAAGACGTACTCAAACCAAACAACTCAAAATAGTGCGGTTGAATAAAGCGGGTGTCTAAACCGAGCCATTGGTTGTACGGATTAAATTTTGTAGTCATGGGAACATCATCAACAGAATTTAATTAAACCTTGCCGAACACTAATTCAAGCAACTTGACCGACCCGTTACAATAGAGCCCAATCCAAACTATACGATCGCTTAAGTCAATGATTTTAAAAATGTCTTATCGACAATCAAAGTCGACTTTTCAATGACGGGGAATTCTTTATCTTGAAAAATCTGAGTCTGCCCCAAATCGAGCTAAAAATTCACCATTCAGTACACTAAAACAGCCAAACACGAAGCTTGGCTTTTCTTCCCCAGCTAAATCTTGGGGTTTAAAATTGTCGCCCGCCCCCACTAGATTCGTTTAGACAACATATTTATTAGACTTTTTGTCGAGTTCTGCCATGAATAATGAATTTATCAACATTTCGGCTTATAAATTTGTTGATTTGGACAACCTAGCCCAACGTAAAGATGAATTGCTTCCACTTTGTAAGTCACTGGGACTAAAAGGCACCATTCTGCTCTCACTCGAAGGGATTAATCTCTTTGTCGCCGGAACGCGCGAAGCGATTGACCAATTCGTCGATTTCTTAGAACAAAGGTCTGAATACTCGAACTTACCGATTAAAGAGAGCATTAGTGATCATCAACCATTTAGTCGGATGCTCGTTCGGTTGAAAAAAGAGATCATTTCCATGGGCGTCGAAAAAATTCGCCCGGTGGCAAAGACCAGTCCGAAACTCCCTGCACAGACGTTGAAGAATTGGCTCGACGAAGGGAAAGATATAACTTTGCTAGACGTCCGAAACGATTATGAAATCGAAGTCGGGACGTTTTCAAAAGCGGTCCCAATCGGAATTGACCATTTCAGGAAATTCCCTGAAGCCACAAAAGCTCTTCCAGATGAACTTAAAAACAAGCCCCTTGTTATGTTCTGTACCGGTGGCATTCGCTGTGAAAAAGCCGGTCCTTTTATGGAGGAAGAAGGATTCAACGAAATCTACCAATTAGACGGCGGAATTCTGCGCTATTTTGAGGATTGCGGGGGTGACCACTATGACGGCGAGTGTTTTGTTTTTGATAAACGAGTTGCGGTCGATTCGACGCTAAAGGAATCTGACTATGAACAATGCTACGCTTGCCAAGCCGTTCTTACCGTGGATGATCAGAATTCAAAACTCTACCAACCGCCGAACTCCTGCCCCTCCTGCTTTCGTACCGATGAACAGCGACTTACTGAACTACTCGAGGAGCGAAACAACCTGATTGCCCTGAAAACCACACCGCTTCCTGGATCCTTGGCTTACGACAACATCCGACCCATGAATGTCCCGCTCCGATTTGACAAGCACAAGACCATTGACTTTCTCTCTGGAATGCATGCCAATCTCAACGCTGAATACTGGCTTTCAGAATGCGAACAGAATCGAATCACCTATAAGCAAAAACCCATTACCGCGGAAACCGTGGTGCGATCCGGCTGGCGCATTGAACATCACTTGCCCCAAACGACTGAACCTGCGGTTAACAATCAAATCAAAGTGCTCTACGAAGACGACGTCATGATCGCCGTCGATAAACCAGCCCCTCTGCCGATGCACCCGTGCGGCCGTTTCAACCGAAACACTCTTGACTACATCATCAATCAGGTCTACGTCGATGACCAAATTCGCATCCTGCATCGCCTCGACGCCAACACTACGGGTGTCGTCATCATGGCAAAGAAAAAATCCGCCGCGCAGTTTATTCATCCACAGTTCGTCAATCAGGAAGTAGACAAGACGTACCTCGCCCGCGTCCAAGGTCACCCTGAAGAGCCTCAATTCAACTGTAAAGAACCAATCAGTTCCGAAGCATCCGCTGCCGGTTCCCGTCAAATCAACCAAGAAGGTCGAACCGCGGAAACCAGCTTTAAAGTGTTACATCGCTTCGATGACCAAACCTCGTTAGTTGAATGTAAACCAAAAACCGGTCGCACCAATCAGATTAGAATCCACCTTAGCCATCTCGGTTTTCCTATCATTGGCGACCCAACTTACAATTCTTCCGGCCAGCCTTCCCAGTCACTGGGACTCGGTGAACCACCGATGCATCTCCATGCCTATCGAGTGAAACTAACTCACCCGAATACTAGAGAGCCATTAGAAATTGAAACAAGCTTACCGGTGTGGGCAAAAGTTTAAAATTCGCCGCTGGTCCGTTGCTACTTTTCAGAGATTTAACGAGCAACAAACACGAGCCAGTCATGAAATTCGGTCAGAATTGACCATTTCAACAGTAGATCATTCTCAAACAACTTCGAGGCTGATGTCTTCCTGAGCCAACCCTAAACTTTCCATGGTCTCGCGACGATCGGTCAACCGTCCTATCCGGCCTTGTTTTACCGCCTGAATAGCTTTACACGTTTGTTTTTACGCCCTCATCTTATAAACTGTTATATCGTTTTGAGCACGTTCATCGAAACCGCGAAAACAACTCGTTAATGTGTCAAATGCATGGTGCCCAGGGACCACGCGTCCTCCCCGAAAAAGTTGGCCAGGGAATCGATACCCCTAGGCATTACGACCTCATCTAAACAAATTAAGGCAATCGAAATGTACGGACTCGTTCACACTTCAGTTCGCGATATGGTTCTTCAGAATCATGGCCCAACCACATGGGAACAAATCCGTTCAACCGCCGGAGTGGGTGACGAAGATTTCCTTGCAATGAAGAGCTATGAAGATTCTATCATCCTTAACCTAGTAAGTGCGGCCAGCGAAACATTACAGATTTCACCGGAAGAATGCCTTAAGGCATTTGGACAATTCTGGGTTCTAGATACCGCTGCAAAGCATTATCGTGAGATGATTGATGGCTTTGGCTCTGACATCTGGGCACTGTTGGAAAATCTTGATCACATGCACGATCGCATGTCCAGTACTTTCCACGGCTACGACCCTCCATCCTTTTTCCTGGAAAACAACGACGACGGCAGTTACCTACTTCATTATCGAAGTAGTCGCCAAGGGCTCACGCCATTTGTTATCGGGCTACTCAACGGATTAGCTATCCATTTCAAAACCAGTGTTGACATCAAAATCGATGAAGAGACACTGTCAGCGGATGGCCAACACACGGCATTTCGAATCACCGAAAGGAATGGCTAGTGGATTTGGTTACACCCGCTCAGTGCGAGCTATTTTATCCCTTCGTAATTGGCTTAGACGAAAATAACAAAATTGTTTACGTCAGTGAACGGTTAGAAGCCAAATTAAGCCGCGGAAGTGTTGGGAAACGCTTCGATAAAGTTTTTGAGCTGAATCGCCCACGGGTGGACTGGAATGACACTTCTCTCGATCTCTCCAACTACCGCGCTCACCTTTTCCTGTTTTCAAATTTGACCGGCACCTTCGGTTTGCGAGGTCAAGTAATCCCGGGAACGCTTAATGGGCATTCCATTATCCTCATTGCAGCTTCTCCATGGCTGACATGGCTGAACGAAAACGTCGAACATTATCAACCAAACTTTTTTGACTTTTCTGTTCAGGATGCTCAGCTTGACTTCAATCTTCACCTTCATACGCAGACGGTCATGCTCGATGACATGCAGCGTTTAACTGAACAGTTGATGCGGGCACGCGATGAAGCACAGGCCGCGGATCGCGCTAAATCGATGTTCGTTTCTCATGTTTCTCATGAACTGAGGACACCATTGACGGGAATTACCGGCTTGATTGAGCTGATGGAAGACCAACCTCTCAATGATGAATCCATCAATCTCTTAGAGACGCTTCGCACCTCGTCCGACTACTTGATGCATGTCGTGAACCAAGTTCTTGACTTTTCGCGAATGAAAGACGGTGCCGAGACGCTCAAACTTGAGCCCTTTAATTTAAAAAGCACCGTCAATTCAACGGTCGCCATCCTTGAATCTCAGGCAAAAATGAAAGGACTAAAACTATCCGTTTTTATCAGTCCCAACGTCCCTAAGTGGTTAGACGGCGACGTGTTTAAAATTAGGAAGTCCCTTACCAATCTAATTAGTAACGCCATCAAGTATTCCCACGAAGGTCAAATCCAAGTTGCAGTTATGGCTTCAGAAGAAGATGCCAACGCAATCAATCTATCTTTTTCGGTCTCGGATCAGGGACCCGGTGTCGCGGTTGAAGATCGACCGCTTCTTTTC
>JAPOIJ010000226.1 GCA_029979005.1 Planctomycetota bacterium
AGCCGTTCAGTTCTTAAAACCAAGACTGATTTGAGAAAGATCAAGCATCTCAAACTTAGCTGCTCGGCATACCCGCTTTGGTAGATTAAAATCCGACCGCGCCACAGGCTAGCGCTTCACAGAATCGAACCAGTCATCGATCTGCTTTAAGAGACCCTCGATTTTAAGATCGCGAATAGGATTCACCAACCGACTATTGCGATGCTCGGCTTCAAAATTTATATCACGTTGAGGTTCTGAGGATTGCGGCGTCATATATTCGGTGACAACTCGTTCGATTTTCCAGCCCTTATAGTTTTCATCGACAAGTGTTCTCGTCGTTCCCATTTGCTCCCTCCAGCTTTGCAAATCACCACTAAAATTGAAAAGATAACAAGTCCACCAAAGCAACCGGTTTAGCCTGACTTCTGATTTTAAGGAGTTTCGTTCCCCAAGTGTAAAACGATTTAAACAACGATTCAACGATACATTTCAATCGCGGCGATATTATAACTCTTTGCGTGTTTTGATTACTACAAACCGAATATTTGCCGTAAAACGCAGACCTGTCCAACCTGAACGAGTGGAATTCCGCCGGCACATGTAACAACGTTGGTCGCATATTCGGACGCCATTAATGCGGTGTTGGTTTCTGCAAAACCAGTCAGACCTCATGGCGATAGAATCGCCCCCCAATTTGACTGCTTACGCAAGTTGAATCAGACCCGCAACGACCTAGGCAACGGCGCCCCTCTCAAAGGTTATAAAAATGCAATTCAAGCGGGATGCGGATTATCAGAACTTTTTTTAAATGCCTGCTTTCTTGCCGTGGGCTGTTCGTTTTCACTTCGCGAATAACATTTCCAAACACCCATTTTATTCGAGCTTGATAGGAGAGATTAAACTGCAACAATCAGGTAACGTGCAAAACCTTAATTAAGGCACTACTAGGCTACTAAGTCGGAAATCGCGTAAAACTGCTTAGCATCGAAAATTTCACAATCGACACCTGAGTGATTTTTCCTCTCAATCAAAAACGACGCAGGATTCAAGGGCAATTCAAATGATCTATAACGGACTTGGTTTTCTGGTTGCCGTTATTACATTCGGTTCCTGCCTTGCAGCCAACTTCCTGCTCGATCAACAGTTTGGCGAGGGCTATTACTCCTCCCATCTCTGGGCCATGGGAATCGCCCTTTTTATCGGCGGCGTCATTTCCTCAGTGCTTGGGTTCCTACTTAAACAGCGAACCGATCGCATCGTAATTGACGAACAGACTGGAGAACGACTGGTGATTAATCTGTCCCATCATAGTTTCTTTTTCTTTCCGATGCACTGGGCGGGGATCGTCATCGCTTTATTGGGTCTTGGCTGCACAATCGCTGATCTCTTCATTGACGTTGCTTAAACTTATGCGGGTTTATCCAAATTTTTTGAAATTCGATCATCAATCGATGACCCGGTTCCTCAAAAATTCGAGTATTAAATCTATCATTTTCTCTTGAATGAATTAATTCAATAATTGGGAAAGGAATTCACCCAATATTTGTTATTAGAGAGCGAATTGACAAAAACAAAAACAGAGGCTGAGCAGAGGCCAGCGCAATATTCGGTTTTTGGTTTTTCAGAAAGTAGAAAATGACATGTGGACGCAACTTTTTTTCGCCGGGCAACAACGCCATACTGGCAGAAACTTACGGGAAGTCAGAGCTCGTCAGGAATTACGCAGAGCGCAAGTTGAAATAGAGGAACTCGAGGTTCGCATTCGAAAACTTAGTAGACTTACGAAAGGCATGTGGGAAATTCTAAAAGTAGAACTCGATCTTGAGGATGGCTTACTTGAGCAAATTGTGAATCACCAAGATGACGCGAAAAAAGAATCAACAGTATCTTGCGAAGAAAAATCGCTGAAATGCCCAAACTGTCACAGGAGTTTTTCAAAGAAAACCGGCAATTGCGTTTATTGCGGCACCCCTGTTCTTCAACGCAACTTGTTCTAAGCGACGCCCCGACAGTACTCAACGAAACTATGAATTCTTCCGACGGCGTTATCCATACAATTTTAAAAGCAAGAGACAACACGCCAACAAGCTGCACAGCTCGGTTAACGCATTCAGCACCGCGCATTCAGCACCGCGCATTCAGCACCGCGCATTCAGCACCGCGTGGTTACAGCAGTGTAACGAGCGCCGGAGCAATTTAAGCACCAGCGAACTAGAGAACTTTATGGGCCTGAACAAACGGCGAACGATATTACCACGACGCCGATTATTTAACGCGAACCAAATTCAGCAAGTGCTTCTCATCGCCCGACCACTTCAGCTCGAAAACCCCTAGGATCTTTTGAGGTTTCTCACTTGGTTTGCTGCAGTATTCATTCCGTTGAATGCTCTCCACAAAGACCTCAATTTGTCGGTCTGCCACCCATTTCCACGTCCCTTTAGTAACAATGTTCACATCGTTGCCGCACATTGTACTGTTATGTGCTGTAAATTCGTTCTCATCAAACTGAACAAATTGCCCAAAACTATTTACGAAAAAATCACCGTCTTTCGTATCTGTGAGCAGTTCCAGTGAATACTCATCAACATTCTCAAGTTCAAATACATGCCCTCGCCTGGATTTTAGTTTCACACCAACGATTGGGTAGAGGCGTCTCATTTTCTCTTGAAGTGACTCAGGCTCTTGTGATGCTGGACGAGCAAGCGAATCGACCATTAAGGCTTCGGGTTGTGGGCTGTCCGTGTTGCACCCCAACACCGAAATAAAAAGAAACAGTGCCGTGCATTGAAAAACTAGCTTCTTCAAATCTAAGACTCCCAATGTTATGAATTGAAACTCCGACTACATTAACGGTTCAATATGAAATACGGCGCCTATGTAGGTACAACCATTCTCAGGAAGGAACGGAAGAGCCTGTTAAATAAACCGGGTAAAAATTATTCGGTCGTCTCGACTGTTCCAACATTATCGTTCAGCATCGCTGAGTTTCCGATTTCGCGCACATCACTTAAAGGCGAAATGGCACTCGCGCAACCCTCAAGGAACACAAAAATTTAGTGCGTTTCCAACGTCATTGACGCTTTATCAAAAAACTACGCAACTAGAATCCCATTCGATATTTTTATTATAGGCGGTGGCCAAGCCTTTTGGAAAATAAATCATGTTCATCCAATCAGGCTGGCAACGAAAGTCAATTTCCGAGGGGAATTGGTTCGGGAATGCACAATGCGTCCACAACATGCACCTGCTACCGCCGGAAATGAAAAAGGCGTCCAGTAGGCAAAACAATTAAGACCGCAGGAACTATCCATTACACTTAGAAAACAGTTCCGCTCCAATTACGGTATCAAGCGGAAGTCCGCTAATAAATTCGCCTGTAATTTGTATTTCATAGACAAAAAGGGATGATCCTGTTCGAACCGGCCACATAAGGATCACGAACCAGTTTGCGCATGTTGTTGGGACTCTTAATGTGGGCGCTGGTCGCCCAATCGGATAAAACATAGACTTCGTAACAGAATCAGGAAACACAATGAAGATTTATCAATTCCCCGTCGGCCAGATGCCCGCAATTGGTTTGGGAACATGGAAAATGGAGGACGGAAGTGCAACTCAAGCCGTCAAAACCGCTTTGCAGTTGGGATATCGTCATATTGACTGTGCTCCAATCTATTTGAACGAGCCGGATGTTGGTGTTGCCTTTGAAAGTGTCTTTCAGCAAGGCAATATCAAACGCTCCGATGTCTGGGTCACCTCAAAACTTTGGTGCAATCGCCATCGACCCGACCTGGTTCAAGGCGCGTTGAAGTCGACGCTAGCCGATCTGAAGCTAGACTATTTGGACTTGTTCATGATTCATTGGCCTATCGTTTTCCGAGATGATGTCCACCGCCCCGAAAAGCCGGAAGATTTTCTCAGTCTTGAGGATATGCCTCTCAGTGACACGTGGCAGGCACTTGAGAACTGCGTTGACACAGGTCTTTGCCGCAACATCGGTGTCTGCAATTTCAGTATCAAAAAACTAAAATGCCTGCTCGCCACTTGCCGGATTAAACCGTCCGCGAACCAGGTCGAATGTCATCCCTTTCTCCCTCAACAGGATTTGTTCAATTTTTGCAAAAATGAGGGCATTCAGTTAGTGGGATATTCTCCCCTTGGCTCTGGCGATCGTCCCGAACGAATGCGAGGTGCAACCGATCCCAACCTGTTTGAACACGAGACAATTAAAGAGCTTGCCAGTCGACGACAAATCTCCGCTGGACAACTCATGTTGGCTTGGGCCGTGACACGGGGCTCGGCGGTCATACCAAAATCATCCAATCCAGAACGAATGGCTGAGAATCTCGCTGCCGGTTCGCTCCAATTAACCAACGAAGAAATGTCGGCTATCAACTCTATTGAAACACTGCATCGCTACGTGCATGGGCGATTCTGGGAAATGCCGGGGGCCCCGTATACCGTCGCCAATCTCTGGGATGAATAATCCGTGCGACGTTTGTACCGTCAAACGCCGTGTCACCCTTATTCCATACGCAGCACGAACACACAGTTCTTGAAGAGCTGAGTCGTAGCGGTACATATTATCTACCGCAATTTTTCTGCGGGGAAACAAGTAAAGAACTACCCATGCGAACCAACCGGTCCGTCCCAGTAAATGCCAATGATGGCAGGCAATCTACCGACGACGTTGATCGCGAAACCAGTGCGGGTTTCAATCGATTCCGCTCGTGAATTCATATCATTATTCAAGATTTATTTTTAAGAACTTTCCACGAGTAATTCTTCCACCAGCTTTTCAATGGACTGGTCTCCAGTCGCACCCTGCCAACGAAGCTCACCTTGCCACCATTGTCGTAGATACCCTTGTTTGTCAATTACATAAACCGTGGGCCACATAGTGTTTGACCAATTTTTCCAATTGGCCGCCTCAAGATCGATCAAGATCGGAAAAGCGAGTTCCTCGTCCCCGGCCGCCCGGGCTACCGCCACCGGATCACGCTCTAGCGCAGTTTCCGGTGTTTGAATCCCAATCAAGACCACCTGATCTCCGAATTTCTCATGCCACCGTCGATAAACATCAAAATTCGCCTTACAGTTGTGGCACTGAAATGCATAGAAGTGCAACAACACGACCTTCCCTCTCAAATTAGCTAACGTGAGTGGCTTTGTGTTGATCCAGTGCTTAGAGGCAATGAGTTCTGGTGCCTTCGGAAAAATCCGCTTTAATCCGCTGGTATCGAATTCCCGTCCAGCGAGTTCCCGAAGTTTGACAATCTGATCTGACTTGAGCACGCTTGAAAAAAACTTCTGTTCCGCTTCTTGGGCTTTCGAAACAGCCTCTCGCAATTCTTCCGTCGGCAAATTCTGTCTGATCGCTTCTTGCAATTCGGTTTGTGCTTTTTGAGTGGATTGAGCCAATTCAAAAATGGACCCCACCTGACGTTCGGAAAGATCAAGCTTTTGCTTGATATCTTGTCGAAGCAACATCCGCGTACCCTGTGACCTCAACACGAGCTGCTGAAGTCGCTGCCTTTGTTCAGCCGTGCAATTGGTTTGAAGCCAATTGCCAACAGCCTCTTCAAGTTTCAAAATAACCGCTGCTTGTTCATCAACCTTTAAATTTCTCGACCGCCACCATTGACCATCAATTTGATCAAAGAGCTTTTCCAATTGATTGATTTGCCCTTGAGTCATTTTTAACTCACGATGAACCTCAGGCGCGTGAATCAAGCCCAGGAGATGGTGGGGAACGTAATCATGAGGCTGTGGCTCGGTTTGGGCTTCGGTAATCCCGGTACAAGCCAACGCCCAACCCAACGTCAACACACAAAACGAAATGGAATTTTTCAGTTGTATTTTCATCAGGCTCCTAATTATCGTTGCGAATCACCGCATTGTACGAAAGTCATTAAGAAGTAAAACGTTACTGAGCGTTCACTTGCCGTTGTTTGTTTAGTTCGCGTAAACACACAACCGAAATTAACGCGACAGCTTTACACCCTAGCCAAATTCAGGGCCGAACAACACGAACAGTTCAAAAGTGGTTGGAGACTGTGCCATCTGGCATCACCTTATGTAGTCCGGAAGATCTGC
>JAPOIJ010000067.1 GCA_029979005.1 Planctomycetota bacterium
GAAATGTCCATTCGGGCAAAAATCGGATTTGCCAAGCGTTAATGTAATTTCACATTCTAAGCGGCATATATATTTAACCACTCACTTATTTTTCCAACCCACCCCCCGGATCAGCTTATAATTTCGGGAAACAGCCAAACCTAGCGCTTCAACCTTGTCAGGTTGAGCGCGTTCCTTATCATTTAATTTTCGCGTCCCTCGGTTGCTTCTATAAATAATGTCTCGAACCATTGCCATCGGCGATATCCACGGTTGTGCAATCGCACTTCAACGCTTGATCGACGAAATTAAACCAACCTCCAATGACATCATCATTGGGATGGGGGACTATGTTGATCGCGGTATGAATTCAGCCGGCGTGCTTGAGATTCTTATCAACCTTGTTAGCACCTGTCGTTTCATTCCCTTGATCGGTAATCACGAACTGATGATGTACAAGGCGCTTTTTGGAAACAACAAAAAACGCGATTTTGAATTTTGGTATCAACATGGTGGTAGCGCGACTCTCGCAAGTTACGGCGGAAGCGTTGAAGGAATTCCCCAACATCACCTCTCATTTTTGAACCACTGCCTCCGCTATTATGAAACTGAGGAGCATTTTTTTATTCACGCGAACTATGCTCCGGATTTGCCATTAAGCGAGCAACCAGACCAGATCAGTTTTTGGAAACACATGCTGGGCTCACCGACCGCACCACATGTGTCAGGCAAAATAGCCTATGTTGGGCACACCCCTCAGTCCGATGGACATGTCACAGACCACGGGCATGTCAAGCTAATTGACACGTACTGCTATGGGGATGAATGGCTTTCTGCGGTTAACGTTCTCGACGGGGAAGTTTGGCAGACCAATAATTCCGGCGATTACCGATCAGCAAAAGTCGAACCTTCGGCTGAAAACGAATAAAAAACGCCGTCATTTTTTTTGAAACCGCTGATCACTTGGCGGTACCTGACTGGCTCATTAGAATGCGAACTCTATGTCTGATGTTCCGTCGCACCTACTGACCTCTAAGCGTCTCCTCGCTTTGTCAGAAAATTTTGCTCGCAACAGGGACTTTATTGCTTGCGTCGATTCGCTCCAACGAGGCGAATCGGCGACATTCGATTCTGTCTGGGGTTCCTCCTGCGCGCTGCTCACTGCCGCATTAAGCAAGCAGTTCGACAACATTCTTATCGTTGTCGCCGACGGTAAAACGCAAGACGACTTACTCGATGACTTGCCTACGTTTTTTGAGAGAATTTTAGAGCGGTTCCCGGCCTGCATGCCAGCGTCCAGTGCGGGAGTACATCTTGACCTCGAGTACGGGGATCGACTCCGATTAATTAAGGGGCTTCTCGCCGGGGATAAAGCGCCGGTAATTGTGGCAACCGTCCCTTCGCTTCTACAGCCAACTCCTTGTCGGGAATCGATTTTTGGCAACTCCAAACGCATCTCTGTGGGAGATCGAATCGATATCGATGGATTCACCACGTGGCTGCTTGAACAAGAGTTTCACCAAACTTCAGCGGTTGAATTGCCTGGTGAATTTTCAATCCGCGGCGGAATTGTGGACGTCTATGCTCCTGATTGGGAAAATCCCGTTCGCATCGAACTCTTCGACGACGAGGTCGAATCTCTTCGGCAGTTCGAGTGTGCCAACCAACGAAGCTCTGCTGAATTGCAACAGATAGAAATTACGGTCGTCAGCCAAAATGGCCCAGTAAACGGTTGCTTCCTCGATTTTATTCCTGACAATACGTTGCTTCTATTACTTGAACCCGAAGCCCTGAACGAACAGGCACAGAGGTACACCGAACGCATCTCCAGTTCGGAAACGATTCACAGCTGGGAAGAGATTAATCGACGCTGGGCCAGACTGCCGACTGCGACCGCGAGTCGAGTTACTTCAGGTCATTTGGGAGCGGTCTGCCAATTACCAATCGACACAGTCGAACAATTCAGTGGAGATATCGGCGACCTCAAGCTCCAGGTTGACCGGCTTGCCCGTGACCCTTCGGGAGAAGAGTACGAAATTTTTGTGATGGCCCGGGTTGAGGGCGAGATTCCAAGAGTACGCGAAATCCTTTCGTCCACGGCAGCTGCCGCGAGTGGGCGACTCCAAATTGGGCTCGGCTGCGTTCATCAAGGATTTCGTGATCGCGAGTCATACCAAATTGTAATCGGCTGCGACCAGATGTTTCATCGCACCGAACTGCGGCGGAGAGGACGACGCCGGTTAAGCAAAGCAATCGATAGTTTTCTCGATCTTCGCGAAGGCGATCTAATTGTTCATTTATCCCACGGCATTGGCCGCTTTCGCGGTTTGGAGATGCTCGATAAAGATGGACAGCGGACCGAACACCTCGGACTCGAATTTCATGGCGGTACAAAAATCTATGTACCCGCCACCAAAATCGATCTGGTGCAAAAATATATAGGCGGTTCCAAAACGCGTCCTACTCTTGCCAAAATTGGAGGTAAGTCCTGGGCTAAGCAAAAGGCCTCTGTCGAGTCAGCGATTGAAGATTTAGCCTCGGAGATGATCGAACTGCAAGCGAAACGGGATGGCCGGCCTGGGATCGCATTCTCTCCTGATACGGAATGGCAAAGCGAATTCGAACACTCTTTTCCCTATCGAGAAACTCCGGACCAGTTAACCGCGATCGAGGCAATCAAACAGGATATGCAGCGGGCACAACCCATGGATCGCTTACTGTGCGGAGATGTCGGCTTTGGAAAAACCGAAGTAGCAATGCGAGCCGCCTTTAAAGCGGTAGAAAATGGATACCAGGTCGGAGTATTGGTTCCAACAACCATTCTGGCCGAACAGCATTACAAAAACTTCAAGGAGCGAATGGGCGAATTCCCTTTGGACATCGTAAAACTCAGCCGGTTTTGTACCACACAAGAATTAAAAGAGAATGTGGAACGCCTCCAAAAAGGAAGTGTGGATATCGTTATCGGTACGCACCGATTGGTCTCAAAAGACGTAAAGTTCTTTAATCTTGGCTTGGTCATCATTGATGAAGAACAACGATTCGGAGTCGAGCACAAGGAACGGCTTAAATCGATCCGCAGCTCCGTCGACGTTCTTACGATGTCAGCAACTCCCATCCCCCGAACCCTTCATATGTCGCTTGTCGGCGTTCGCGACATCTCCAATCTCGAAACGCCTCCTGACGACCGCTCTGCGGTTGCGACGAAAGTTTTACGATTCAACAATGAAACCATCAGAATGGGAATACTCCGGGAGCTGAATCGCGGTGGTCAAGTATTTTTTGTCCACAATCGAGTAAACGACATTCACCTAATCCAACAAAAACTCGAATCGTTAATCCCGGAAGCTACCTTTCGATTTGGCCACGGCCAAATGAACGAAACTGAACTTGAAGAGGTGATGACTGACTTTATCGCTGGAAAGTTCGACGTTCTCATTGCGACAACCATCATTGAAAGCGGCCTCGACATCCCTAATGCAAACACGATTTTCATCAACGACGCTGATCGGTACGGCCTTTCGGATCTCCACCAACTGAGAGGAAGGGTAGGGCGGTACAAACACAAGGCTTATTGCTACCTGCTTATTGAACCACACAAACACCTCAACCCAACAGCGGCCCGAAGACTGCAAGCAATTGAAACGTTTAGTGACATGGGGGCAGGTTTCGCTATCTCCATGCGTGACCTTGAAATCCGCGGAGCCGGTAATTTACTCGGGACTCAACAAAGTGGACACATCGCCACAATTGGTTACGAACTGTACTGCCAGCTTCTCGAAAACGCAGTGCGACATCTAAAACACATGCCGGCGAAGCTATCAATTCATGTCGAAGTTGATCTACCCGTCGCAGCTTTTCTGCCGGACAGCTATGTCATCGACCGACGCCAAAAAATTGATCTTTATCGTCGCCTAACAAGACTGGAGAGATTTGACCAAATTGAAGAGCTCCGTAGTGAGCTTTTAGATCGATTTGGAAAAATTCCTCCTCCCGTTCGGCGATTACTGACTCTTTCCGAATTAAAACTAGAAGCAGCCGTCTATCAAATTCTTTCCATTTCGATGGAAGACAAATATCTCACTTTTAAATTTCAGGATCGCAATCGATTTTCACAGCTTTCAAAAACCAGGCCAATCATTCGTATCATCGACGATCAAACGGCGATGGTGACTTTGAAAGAAGGAAAAATCGCTCCGACGAAAATGCTTGCACTTGTGAAATCACTCTTGCAACCAGCTACCTGATTTATCTATCCTCCCCCGCCAACTTCTGCGCGGAAGTTGTGAACCGAAGCGAACGTCTCGGCGTACGCCCAATGTTTTTAAATGAATTTTACCGGCACGGCGTGAACATCATGCATAGACATCAATACTGTTTCAAACCAGTTTGGGCATTCTCAATCTCTGCCTTTGTTTTCATCGCGCCGGCCTGCATATTCGCGGCCCCCCTCCAGTTACAGCCGCAATTCGAAACAACCCCGGATCCTTATTATTCGATCAACGAAACCGTCGATCAAAAAACCCAAGCGAAACCCAGTGCTCCGGCCACCATTACTTGGAACAAATCCGCACCACCTGCAATCAACCCACCGGTCGCATCGCAGTATTCCAAAACAGAGTTTCCTGAGTTTAACCCCCAAGGCCCGCTCACTACCGGTCTCGTGCCGTCGAAACCACTCCCAACTAACGCACTTGAGTTAGATAATCAAATTCCAGCGAATTCAATCATTCGAGAGCGAAAACAATTCGCTGCTCCAGCTCGTATGCCGACAAGCCACGGAAGCAGCGCCTTCCAACCAATGAATCCCCAAGACTCCTTTCCGAAAAGCAACAACCTTCAAGAAAAAGCGCCGACTAAACCACCGTCGCGTTTCAAAGTGAGTCAGGCGGGTGTGACGTCCGAAATAAAATCGGAACCTGTTTCTTTTGAACCAGGACAAGTGCTGGCCCTTGTTGGAGGTTACCCTGTTTTTGTTGGTGACCTCCTATTTGAAACAAATCAGATGATCCAACAATTCATGCCCCAAGCATCCTCTGCGTTAAAAGAACAAGAAAGAAAAAAGATAATTCCGAAGATGTTACCTAAATACGTGGAAGCAAAACTCCTTTACGTGAGTGTCATTCAATCTCTTCCCGAGGGTGCCGACTTTGAACAAGTTCTTGCTCAAGCAGAAGAACAGTTTGACAAAAGTGCCTTGCCAGAAATGTTAAAGAAGAGCGGACTAAAATCTCAAAACGAGCTTGATGCCAATCTGCGAGCAATGGGAAGTTCGCTAAGGCAGCACAGAAAAAGCTGGGCCGAAGAACAGATCACTAAATATTTTCTGGGGCAACAACTCCGGAAAAGTAAGGAAATCACACACCAAGAGATGCTGGACGTCTACCGCGAAAATATCAAGGATTATGAAAATCCGGCAAAGTGTATTTGGGAGCAAATCGTCATTCGCTTTGATCGATCAGAATCCCGTGAAGCTGCCGAAAAAACGATTGTGGCCCTGGGCAATGACATTGTTTTTGGCGGAAATTTTTCCGCAGTTGCCAAAGCAAGTTCGCACGGATTCAAAGCTGCTAATGGCGGTAAATATGACTGGACCACCAAAGGCTCATTAGCCTCTCAAGAGATTGATGAATTCATCTTTAGTGCTCCGGTTGGAGATTTGAGCGATATTATTGAAACTAAAATTGGGTTTCACATCGTCCGCGTGATCGAACGAACCGATGCATCCCGAACGCCATTCCTTGAAGCTCAAACTGCTATTAAGAAACAGATTCAATCGGCACAGAGCGCCGAGGCCTACCGGGAGCATCTCGCGAAAATAAAAAAACAAATTCCGGTGGAGTACTTCATTAACGAAGATTAACATTCGCCCATTGTTAACAACGAAATCGCGATCGTGTCCCTTACGGTTGGACTACACCTCTCAGAATCAAACACCATTCCGCGCGAATATTCCTTTCCTAATCGCTAGGCACCACAGGGCAGGCTCCTAAACCACCCTTGGTTTCGCCGAAGAATGTCCCCTTGAATGCAACAATTACGTTGTAAAACCGATATTTCCTAATATTCGGGCACGTTTCCTTTCGCGAAAAAAACAGTTAGACTTGTTGCCACGAAAGATATTTTTCGGAAAAGAGTTGTGCTGGGGGAGAGATAGCCCCGATCATGCTCTCATACCATAAAAATCCGAGTTTTACTGTAACGTCAGGAACAAGATCTATGTCGAAAATGGCCAAAATTGATTGCGAAGGTCATGAGTTGGAATTTCCGGTCGTCGAAGGAACGGAAAATGAAAAAGCGATCGATATCAGTGCTCTTCGAAAACAAACAGGACTCATCACCATCGATGAGGGCTATGTAAACACGGGATCAACACAGAGCGGAATTACCTTTCTCAACGGAGAAGAAGGAATTTTGCGATATCGCGGCTATCCAATCGAAGACCTGGCAAAGAACTGCGATTTCGTCGAGGTCGCCTACCTCCTGATCTACGGTGAACTACCTAACCAAACAGAGCTCTCAGATTTTCGGGACTCAATTCGCCACCACACGATGCTCCACGAAGACATGCGGTTGTTCTACAACGGTTTTCCTCGCGATGCCCACCCAATGGCGATCCTTTCATCGGTCGTCAGTGCGATGTCGACCTTTTACCAGGACTCTCTCGACCCTCACGACCCAGAGCAGGTTGAAATCTCAATCAGACGTCTGATGGCGAAACTACCAACTATCGCCGCCTATAGTCACAACAAATCTGAAGGCCAGCCGTTTGCTTACCCGCAAAACGATCTGTCTTACTGCGAAAACTTCCTCCAAATGATGTTTTCTGTTCCCTGCGAACCGTACAAAGCGGATCCGACGTTTGTCGAAGCATTGAACATGCTATTGATTGTTCACGCCGATCACGAACAGAATTGCAGTACCTCAACCGTTCGAATGGTCGGATCGGCAGATTCCAATCTGTTCGCTTCGATCTCAGCTGGAATTTGTGCCCTCTGGGGACCACTCCATGGAGGTGCCAACGAAGCAGTGGTTTCAATGCTTCAACAGATCCAGGAGGATGGCGGTGACGTGGACAAGTATGTTGCGATGGCAAAGGATAAAGAAAACGGCTTTCGACTCATGGGTTTTGGCCATCGAGTTTATAAAAACTTCGATCCAAGAGCCAAGATCATCAAGAAAGCGTGTGATCAGCTTTTGAATAAGCTGGATCTTGACGATCCACTCTTTGAAATTGCCCAACGACTGGAAAAGGTCGCTCTCGAAGACGAATACTTTGTAAAACGTAAACTCTACCCAAACGTGGACTTCTACTCAGGTGTCATTTATCGGGCCATGGGAATCCCGGTTGGAATGTTCACTGTGCTATTCGCGATGGGACGCCTTCCAGGCTGGATTGCCCACTGGAAAGAGATGCACGAATCACCGTCCAAGCGGATTTGCCGTCCACGACAAATTTACAACGGCCCGAACGTCAGAGAGTTTGTTTCCATCGAGAATCGGTAATCATTTCAACGAGAATGGATGGGGCAATTTTCTTAAACCAGTCGCCTCCCAATCCATCTCTTATTGACCGAATCCCTTTCGGACCGAAATTTAAACCATGAAAAAAGCCCCATCCTAAGATGGGGCTTTTTTGTTTTACGCTCTCACTTCAATGCTTAAGCAATGAATGAAGTTCCATACACTTCAAATTCGCCAGCATTGGACGAACCGCCCCAGCTGTTAGCGACGAATGTTAAATCGGAATCAAAGAACCCTTGGCTGATTCCTTCGTAACTTCCAGTCGTTCCGACAAGCGAGGTTATCGAATCGGCATCAAAGTCGAGTGCAGCAACAAGTCGATCGTTCGCAGCAATGGTAAATACATGCCAGTTGAAGTTATCGCTGTATTCCCAGTTGCCGGCATTAAACCGGACAGCAATGAAGTTCGATGCGCTTTGCCAAAACGGTTTATCACTCGCAAACCGGTTGTTCAGATTTTGTTCGGAATACATCACAAAACCCGTACCAGTTGCGGCATCATCGACGGCAATTCCATTACCAAGATTTTCGACGCCATACGAGTACGACCCAGTTGAGAAGTAAGTTCCAACGATTTCAAACTCTCCGTCGTCAACTCCTCCACCCCATGAGTTAGCTACGATCGACATATCGGAATTAAAGAATCCCTGAACCATTCCGTTCACGCGTCCGCCAACACCGACAATTGGCGTGGCAGAGTCGCTGTCAAAGTCAAGATTCGCAACAAGGCGATCTGAATCTTCGGCGACAAATCCAACCCACCCATTGTCATCACTGTATTGCCATGAGCTTGTACCAGAATCGAATCGCACAGCGATCAAGTGCTCAGCGTTTCCTGCCGCCGGAGAATTACCGCCGGCAAATCGGGTAAATACGTTCTCATTGGAGTACATGATCTGCCCGGTTCCACTCGCACCATCATGAACCGCTACACCAGATCCAACATTGCCAAGTTCGAAATAATCATCCTTGGAAAAGAATTCACTGCCAGTGAAATCGAATTCGCCAGCGTTGGATGCTCCATTCCATTGGTTTGCATAAAATTCGATATCCGAAGCGATGAATCCTTCTTTGATTCCGAAGACCACACCAGATTTTCCTTCAAGAGAAGTCACAATGTCAGCCTGATGATCGACTCTTGCAAGCAAACGGTCCGTCGCCACAGGCGTGAACGCAACCCAATCAAAGTTATTGCTGTACTCCCAAGTCAATGTGCTCAAGTTGTACCGAACGGACATTACATTGGTCGCGTTATTTTCGTACGGTGCATCCGCGGCGAATCGGGTTTGCACTACCTCCTCCGAATACATTAAGTAGCCCGTACCTTGATAGGAATCATCGGCCGCGACACCATAATTGGCCGCCCCAACAGATGTCCACTCGTCACCGGTTCGGAAGTAGCTTCCAGAGACATCAAATTCTCCAGAGTTCGAAGATCCATTCCATGTATTCGCGGTGAAATCTATGTCCGAGGAAACAAAGCCAACCGGAATACCGTGAACGCTGCCAGTCAGTCCTTCCAGAGAATTGACTTGCTCAGCAGTGAAATCAACAACCGCTAACAATCGATCACCCTCAGCTGCCGTGAATGCATTCCAACCACCGGAAGGTGAGGACGGGAAATTATTATCGTTATATTCCCACGTTTGTAGCGCCGCGTTGTATCGAACTGCGATTACATGTTCAGCGTTTTGATAGAATGGGCGATTCGACGGGAATCGAGTAAACAGATTCTCTACGGAATAAAGCAGGTAGCCTTTCCCCTCATACGCATCGTCCATGGCGACACCGGAACCAAGATTTCCAAGAGAGAACCGATCCTCCTGAACCTCTGTCTGCATTCCGAGAACATAATTTCCTTCACCCGCTGCAGCCGATGCCCGGATTTTATAGGTACCGGGTGTTTCTGCAAAATAAGTCATTGACTCGGTACCGGAGGCAACCACAACTCCCGAGGGATCAATCAATTCCATCTGGAACTGAATGATGCCGCCGTCTACCAACCCGTTGTTGAATAGGTACTGACCACTTCCAGGCAGCGTTGCCGTCACATCAAGCATTTGATTGGCAACCACTTCGACTGAATAATAGTCAGCCGCCTCTTGTGGAACTTCATATCCGATCGTATCCAGTGGAGTCACATCATTTTGAAAACCACTCGCAACGATATAGGCAATCTGCCGAGTCGGGCTGTTCACGCGAACGACCTGTGTCTCACCCGGATTTAAAGGACGGCTGAACGCCTCATCAATCTCAACGCCTTCGACATCGTAGGCGCGAATAACACCCATATCGGTTTCACTCTCTTCAGCTCCGACAAGGATTGTTACTTCCGTTTGTGGAATCGCAAAATCGGCCCGAAGCTCATTGACTCCCGCTTGCCAGCCAGATCCATCCGTTGGAGACGGAGCAAATACATGCAAACCGGAAGGAGCATCGAAACTGGTTCGGACCGCATAAACGCTTCCGCCAGTGATATTGTTTGAGAGCGTCATTCCATCAAAGAAGTTATCTAAAACTTGGCGATCCGAGGCCGCGTCCGGATCAGCATCCCCCTTCGAAACGGTATCCACATAACCAACAACGTTGCCAACCAGTGTGATGTCCTGAGGCGTTGTCGATCCGGAGCCTGTGTCAAAATCAGCACCGCGAGTTACGACGAGTCCGTAAGAGGTAACCGAACCAACAAGACGGGCAAAATAGGCATCGGTTTGGTCAGCTACAAACTGGCTGATATATCCATCCGACTCCGAATTCGATGCGCCGGTCTGCAGTAGGTTTCCAGACGAATCGTAAAGCTCCAGATCAACATAGCCCGCATCACCCAGTTGCCCGACCGCGAAAGTAGCAACATCGCCCGCGGTCAAATCTACCTGATACCAATCTTCCGACTTTTCAGTTTCAGTAATACTGATACCGTCGTAAGCCCGTCCGTCAGAGCCCAGCATATCGTCATCGTACTGCTGGAATTTCACCTGGAAATCTTGAGTTAGTTGCAGCCCCACCGTGTCAGCCAAATCGCCGAGATTGATCGAGATCTGCTTCCAGTCTCCACTGTCCGTTACGCTGTCGGTCAAAATAGTATGCCACGTAATTCCGTCGTCACTTACCGAGACGCCGTCACCATTAAAGGTGCCGTTAAATGAGGCGGGAAGCACGTCATTTTCATCATCATAGGAGGCATAATAAAAATTAAGGAATGGATTAGAGCGTGTGGACAAATCGACTGACCAAATGGCTTCATTTAAATTTGAAAACCCTGTTCCGGTAGTGTCCATGAACATTCCAAAACTACCTTCGCCCGTCGCAAGGCTGTCGAGAATTTGAATGCGTCCCTCTGCCTGACTCGAGGTGGTTGTCCAACCGCTACCGAAGCCGCCTGATTCAAAATTCTCTCCTGCGAAAAACGGAATTTCCCGGATTTCAAACTCTCCAAAGGCTCCCATTCTCTCAGCAGCAAAGGGCGACAGAGACAAACTCGAACTCATGATATCCTGAGCCTGTGCCAGTGATCCGTTATCGACCGACGTGACCAACTCATCTTCCATCGAAGCATTGAGAACGATCTGTGCCTCGAAGCCTCCATTAATTGCACTGGTGGAATCCACCTCAATGGTATATTCCCCGGCAGTCGCAATCGGGACAACATTAACCATCGCACGCACTCCCGTCGTCGTACCTGACGCGAGTAAAGTACCGGCCGAATCGTATACATCAATGCTTGGAGTCACTCCAGGATCGGCGTCGACGATAACCGAAAGCGTTTGGCCTGCATCGAGTTCGATCACAAGATTTCGCGAACCAATATCGGGAATCGTATCCACGACACTGGAAGCATAAATCATCGAACCAGGAAAGACCTCATCGACGGTTTCCACAACCACATCTTCGGAATAAACACCAACCGCTTCCCAGGCATCCTTGGTCGCTTTATGCTGCGGAGAATTCTTGCCGAAAATATCTTCCGCTGATTGAACGCCAGCCGCTCGAGCATCCTGGTATTGAGAGTTAACCGACAAATACGTATTGAGAGCACGATAAGCAATTTGGGCGGCATCTTCGATTCCGATGCCCGTTACGTCATAGTCATCGCCATTATCGTTCGTGCCAACTTCACCTTCGCTTAGAATGTGGAACCACTTGTTCTGAACTCCGGAATTTGTATGAACGCCAAATCCCCACATGTCACCTAGATAAGTATCTGGCTGCCCGTCAGAATTCGGCACCATAAAGTTACGAATTCCATCTCCTGCAAAATGGAGCTGATCTCCCACCAGCCAGTCATTGGTACCCGTTGTGTAATACTCCAGAAGTTCTCCAAAAATATCGGAATAAGACTCATTGAGCGCTCCCGGCTCTCCCGCATAAACCAAATCTGCAGAGAACTGGGTCACTCCATGAGCAATCTCGTGACCAACAACATCAAGGGAAACAAGCGGTCCAAAATCAACCCCGTCACCTTCACCATACTGCATCACGGAACCGTTCCAAAATGCGTTCACTAGGTTGTTGCTAACGTTGACATACGATGTCAGCGTCGCCCCCGCGTCATCATAGGAATCTCGCCCAAACCAGTCAGTCAACAGCGACAACATGTTTTCTGCCCCCCAATGAGCAGAAACACCAGAGGTTGCATTAGGCGAGTCAAACGTAGGACTACTTGCGGTAATGTCGATCGCATTTGTAAAGTCACCTACGGCGCCCGTTTGGTTATCAAACGTAATCACACCGTTGGTGGTTTGCTGTAAGCGAAATGCGTTGGTTGCAAACTCATCAGCCAGGAAATCTTGAGTGCCGTTATAATGAGTGGTTCCCGTCGCGGCCACGTCCGCATATCTCATCCGGGTCTCAACTGCCTCGATTGCACCTGAATTAGCGTTAACGTATACGTAATCCCGAGTTCCTAAATCAAGCGCATACATATCAAATTTGTAAGTGGGCACGCTCGAACCATCAGCGTCAGTTACATATACGATTTCGCCCGATGGCCCTTCATCGAGTCCAATAATCTCGGCCAGTATCGGATCTTGCCACGCATACATGGAAGCGCCGATATACTCCGATGCGACTGCATAAGCCTGCTCATTGCTAAGCGAAATATCGGAAACGGGATTCTCGAGAGCAACTCGATCTCCACTAAATGAAACAATCATCGAATCCTTCATGTGGATCGAATAACTGCTACCCTGCACGCGGTGACCATTAAAATACTGCTGATACTTTCGGTGCTCAAAGCCATAGGCATCACTCCACGATTTCTGCAATTTGATGGACTCATTTTCTCCCAGCCCAAGATGCTCTCGAAGCATCGTAATTCCATCAGCCTTCGAAATCGGCTCGTCAAAAACGAGCAAATCAGTTGTGCCGATGTAATTCACCGTTGGAAGCATACTTACGTCCAGCGTTGGGTAATTTTCATCCGCGTAATCACCATTGACCGACGTGTCTTGTTGAGTCGTCAGCATCGCCGGATTGATCAGCTCAACCATGTCGTTTGCGGCCGCTACCGTCGGAAACTGCCCAAGATCTGCCGCCAATAATTGCCGAGGTTCGAGGTTGTTGTAATCAAAATTTTTGCCTGCCTTGTCCCGATACCTTTTTGCGCGGATGGGAAGCTTCTGTTTTTTGCGAGACTTCATTTGGGTGCCTGAATAATTGCGGGAAACAAACTGAAAAATTTGACGTTATAAATTCGGGAAATAGGCGGTTTTCGCAAACCTTTGGGGGTTTACTATGTAACGATAAAAACGGTTTTGCGAATCGACCGGCCCAAAATACGTTGATAATTCGGTGGATTCGATCACAAATCGCCGTGATTTTCAAGTAAACGTCCGCAAAATCGATATAACCGGAATGCCCATCTTCAGGCCATGTTAGTTCAAATTCTCGCATTCGCAAAAATTTCTCCGCACATATGAAAAAAAAGTTCTGGTTTCCAGGGGATCTGTAAATGACGAGCTTTTACGGCAAAAAACCGCAACACCAACCGGTCAATATGGGGGATTCAACAAGTCTTTCCCACGTTTTTGGTAAGTGGAATTGCCCCTTTGTCCCGCTCACAGAATTTCGACCGGCGGTCCGCTCGCTCCGGTCCCGACTCGATTCAGTGCCCCTTTGAGAGAAAGATCAATTCCAGCTGAGTGCGGTGGACAACCCAGAGAAATCCGCAAAAGCTGGTTCTGGGACGGCTCGGCTGGGATTTCGGCCTACAGCGACTTCCAATCCCAACACCGATTTTCCGCTTTGTTGATTTTCGCCACTCAATTCACTTCGGGAGGGGCTGCCGGAGTGCGATTCTTGTCGAAACCAGCTTTTTTCTGCTTCACAGCGAGCACGAGAACTTACCAACTCGATTGATTAATCACCGATCATTAATCACCGCTTATCAATAACCGTTTGTCGCAGTTCGAGAGCATTCGTACTTAATGGATGGGTTAGCCCGAGACCAGCCCAACGTTTCCGGTGCAATGGAATTACAACCTCGGAACAATCTAAATCTCGAATCTGTGACTCGACAGTAATTACCCAACAGTCAATCTTTGACAGTAATTCGGCGTAGCTAATGGCTAACGGTCCCATTCGCGACAAAGATTGTGATTCCTAAGCGCCAATCGTTGTAAATTCGTTCAAGCTTTTTTATACTCACGCACTTGGGTGGAGCAATTCAAGACCAATCGTGACAACCCGCGTTCGGGGTCGAACAGGTTCTTCACAGGCTACCCCAAGACCTAGTTTTAATCTTGGCAACTGGCCAAGCCGTTCCGAACAACAATTAAATTCGATCCTCATCCGCTGCGGATCGTTTGCGACAAACCAATCTGAAACGGGGATTTTTAATGAGCGACGCAAACTCAATCGAACTTCCGGAAATTACGGATAAGCGATTTTTTGGTCACCCGATGGGACTCGCCGTCCTCTTCTTTGCCGAGATGTGGGAACGATTCTCCTACTACGGAATGCGAGCATTGCTCATGTTCTACCTGGTCAAACATTGGCTTTTCTCGGATGGAGAATCTGCCGTTCTCTACGGTGCTTACACCTCTTTGGTTTATATTACACCTGTTTTGGGTGGATACCTCGCCGATAAATTTCTCGGCCAAAGAAAAGCAGTGGTATTCGGGGCGGTTCTCTTAACACTCGGCCATGGCTTGATGGCCTTTGAAGGTGACGGCTCGGGCCATGAGGGTTTGGCTGTACAAATCTTTTACCTTGCACTGGCGTTTATTATCGTTGGCTCAGGTTTCTTAAAGGCGAACATTTCCGTAATTGTGGGTCAGCTTTACCCGAGAACCGATATCCGTCGAGATGGTGCGTACACTATTTTCTACATGGGAATTAACCTCGGTGCAGCCTTGGGCTCGATCGCCTGCGGATATCTTGGAGAAACTTATGGATGGGGCTACGGATTCGGTGCTGCTGGAATCGGCATGCTTCTTGGACTCGTCGTTTTCGTACTGGGTAAACCGTTGCTTCACGGTCGAGGCGAATCAAACAATCCAAATCTAACCTTCCCTCTAGAGATGTTCCTTTACATCGTGGGCGTCGCCGCGGTTGTTATTTGCTGGTTACTTGTCCAGAACCAAGCGATTGTTGGTGTTCTACTTGGCATTGGTGGACTAGTCCTCGTTCTTTATGTCATGTTCACCGCTGTCGTTAAGCTTACACCGGTCGAACGAGATCGGATTTTCGCCTGCATGTTTTTGATTTTTGGCTCAATCCTATTTTGGGCGTTGTTTGAGCAAGCCGGATCTTCAATTAGTCTTCTTACTGATCGTATGGTCGACCGCAATATTTTTGGATTCGAAGTCGCAGCGTCGATGTTCCAATCGATCAATGCGATTTACATCGTCCTCCTCGCTCCGGTTTTCGCCTTCATTTGGACGTTCCTCGGCACTCGCGGACTTGAACCCTCAGCGGGCGCGAAATTTGGACTCGGTATGATCCAACTGGGAGCAGGTTTTTTAGTCTTGGTTTTCGGTGCCAATTCTGTCGAAAATGGTGCCTTAATCCCGGTTCTGTTCATCTTCTTGATCTATCTCCTTCACACCACCGGCGAACTTTGCCTTTCTCCAGTGGGTCTTAGTGCAATGAACCGTTTAGCGCCTGCGAATCTTGCATCGATCATCATGGGAACTTGGTTCTTCGCTTCGGCGACCGGAAACTTTGCTGCCGGCTTGATCGCGAGAGCATCTGGATCGGAAAGCTTAAATGCAGAGGGAGAGATCGTTGCCGGAACTCCGGAAGCTGTTGCTTACATCGAAAACGTCAACTCGGTCTACACCACCATTGGCTGGGTTGCGGTCGGCGTAGGTGTTTTACTGATTCTACTCGCTCCTCTCATTAAGAAATTGATGCACCTCGACTCACTCGGTGATGCAGACCATTCCCTTGCAGGCCAAAGTGAGCTGGCCGAACCACAAGCTGGGGGAATGGATACTTCTGGAGAACGTATCGATAGTTAATCGTCCAAACGATTTAACCGAGGCCGCTCTTTTAACCGAGGCCGCTCTTTAATCCGAGCGGCCTTTTTTTTTTGCAAATCGCAGAGCTGAACCCAGAACCCTCCGTTAATCTCAGCAGCGACACCTTGCGTCTATATTATTTATCGCAAGCCCCGAAACAGCGATGAACCAACGCGAACCAAGGTCGCTCCGGATTCAATCGCAACGTCGAAGTCTCGGCTCATCCCCATCGACAATTCACGCAACTGAACGTTCGCCGGAGCATTACCCCGGTTCGATTCAAGCAACTCACGAAGCAAATCAAATTCTCGACGCACATCTTGCTGGCCACTGCTTAGCCCAGCCATACACATCAAGCCAGTCACTCGCAAATTGCCCAGCGGCTCGACCGCCTCGATCACCGACACTAATTCATCGGGAGAAAAACCGTGCTTCGCCGTTTCACCAGACACGTTTACTTCCAGCAAAACGTCGACTGACTTCCCCAACTGCTCACCCGCGTCATCGATTGATTTAAGCAACCGGAGACTGTCGCAAGAGTGAATCAAAGCAGTCGATTCAACTGTCCGCCTCACTTTGTTTCGCTGAAGATGCCCAATCATGTGCCAATGCACACCGACGTCTTGCATTGCCCCCGCCTTTTCCCAAAGCACTTGAGGACGATTCTCTCCGAGCGTTTGACATCCTGCAGCAACCAATGCCCGGGTCGTTGCCACGTCGACATACTTCGTCACACCAACAAGGCAAACATCCACGGCATCGCGTCCGGACCGCTTAGCCGCTTCGGAAATCTGTTGTTGAACCGCCGCTACGTTTTCCGCAAGTTGTTCTTCCACAATCTTCTCTCGAAATTTAAAGCGCTCAAAAACAGAATTAACCTAATAAAATCAAACCGCTTCACGAACTAAATCGCTGACAACCCTGGTCAATCCAAGTTCGAAATTAGGCCGTGGAATTCCACCGCCATTACTATTCAATCTCCATTAACCGCTTTACGGAACCGTTTTTCGAAAACTGGCTAAACAAAAATTCTCCCGTAAAGTTCTCGCCAAAAAACGTCCGATTCCCTTTAGACGCTAACGACCGGTAAAAGAACCACTGTTGCTTATCAAGATGCACCCGAAAGGCTGCCCCTTGATCACCACCGACTCGATTTAAATTCTCTGCGACGGTCAGCAAACGCCAGGTCCGTTTTTTACAACTTCGCTTTGGGTCAAGATCAAAAAACAACGGTGCATAAAGACCGCTTCCAACACAATTTTGAGTTAACTCGATTGCGTCTTCGGTAATTTCGAACGAGTGCTTTGTGCGTGCAACCTTCCACTCAGGCAGGGCCAGTGGCAAAACGAGCGATCGTATCCGCCCCTTTCGTAACAAATACACTTCCGTCGTTTCCGATTCTCGCAATCCCTCGATTTCTTCTGCAAACGGCAAAGAGCAGGAATAACTTAGGTCCGCCTTCTCAGGCAGCACAACCGCATCTGCAACCAGAATAAACCGATCAACTCTTGAGAGTAAATACTGTCGGGTCAGCTTTCCACCATCGCCAAGCTTTTTCTCCAATTCCAAATACTCAATCATCTCATCGCTTTGCGTACAACTGATTTCAAATGAGCCTCTTGAAATCAGCGGCTCTCCATCCACCAAAATTTCTGGAGTCGTTTCACCACAGATCAGACCTCGCTTACGACTTAGCTCACTGAAAATTTTTCCATTTGAAAAATCGAGAGCCAATCGTGGCGAGTTACGATTCCAATTTGACCGCATTAACGCCGACTCACTCCATTCCGAGACGTTACTCGCATCGACCCCAAGAGCTTTCGCCGAAACAGCTTGTTCCGACTTTTTCTTTGACTTGCCCAGCGCATGTGTCAATAAAACTCTGTCATCCTGGTCGCTTGAAAGTTTTAACAGACACCTTAGAAAATCCTCACTCGCTACAGACGAATGATTACTTGAAAAAACGAGTCTCCCATCAAAACGGATCATTCTTAATACTTGACGCACCATCCATTCCAATTGTGAAACAACATCAAGCCCGGTGTCTGGTGTGAGGATTGAACAATCTTTCATCGCACCAACCATTAACTGACATCGCACCCAACTGGCTGCAAGAGGGCCAAAACTTGGAAGACAGCGAGTAGTAGGCCAGCCGTCATGATCTAACAATTCGGAAATCGAGAGGCTCATTTTCTGAATTGCCTCTTGAGCCCAGGCTTGGCATCCATCCCATTCCGGAAACTGACAACACACCACGAGCGGCAACTCGATTGCCAACCACTGATAGGCCTCCATCGAAATTTTGGCATTACCCTCAATCCCTTTGGAGATATCAAACAACCGGTTCAAACTGCTCTGCCACTGCGCAAAATCAGATCTCTCGACAAGGCTTCTGACAGAATGAGAGGCGGCCAAAACCAAATAAGCTTCGGACACGCACTCGGAGTTCACCGAGTATTCTTCAATCGCTCGAAAGACCTCACTAGCGACCTGTGCAACCTTAAATTGCGATTTCAAATTCACATGCCATCGATCGCCGGCATCAATTGCAACGGTCTTGGTTTTATTATTTAGCAACCACGAACATGGAGATTCAGGAGACGAAGAATCGAAGCAACCGAGCAGTCTAACGAGACTGACAGACCTTCCCCCACCAGATCCGGAAAATTCGCTGCACTCCCAGTCCAAATCACGCAATGAATCGACTGAAACACCTTCGGTTGGCCTCGATTCCAATTTTTCCTCAAATTTCTTCGCCATAACGACACTTAAACTTCCGCAAGGATTCTCGCCTCAGTCCATTCAACGGACACTCAGTTCGATCCTTCACAGATACGAGATTAACATGTAATTCAAACATCTTACCAACGGGGCTCGTAGGTGATAGAACGATTCTTAAGAAATCTATCGAAGCTGTCCCCGTTGCGTGACACACAACCCTGATTTTAAAATCAGCGGTAGTTTAATTTCTCCAAACCGAAATCTGACCATGACTCCTAACCTCTCTATCTGGCAAGCCATGTTGGTTTCGATGGCCCTTTGTTTGGTAATCACGGGCTGCACGCCTCGCCCCGAACCAGAGTCAAAAGAACCAAAGCAGACGAATTCAACAAACGACGCGGCCCAGGAAAAAACTTCCGAGTCGCCGACTAGAACTGAGATTCAAAAACCCCCGATTGAACCAGTCAAGCCCGTTACCAAACGCGAGGAAGGCTTACAAATAAAATCAGACCTGGAGCAACCTGCCTCCGAGCCGCCGGAAGAAATTCAGACGATCGACATTCCGAAAACCTGGAAGCGTCTCAGCAAAAAGGAAGAAATCTGGATCGATGTCAATTCTAAGGAGGTAATCTTCGCAGGGCATGTCTGCCTCAATGCCGGACCGTTGGAGATGTTCGTCTGCCCCGCACAAACAAAGGAACACGAATCAGTCATCTCAGCTCACGCAACAGCGCTTCAAGTCCACTTGGCCTTAGTCGCGCTCGGAGCAAACCCGGGCAAAACCACTTCTTGGGATCCAGAATATCGAGCTGCCTACGGCCCCACGATTGAGGTAACCTTGAAATGGAAAGATCAAGAGTCCGGTAAACCCCAAACCTCATCCGCGAAGAATTGGATCCGAAATGCCAAAACAAAAAAAGCGATGAACCAGCAATGGGTCTTTGGTGGAAGCCAATTCTGGGAGGACCCTGCCTCCGATCATCAGGTTTACTACGGAGACGCGGGTGAGCTAATCTGCCTTTCCAACTTTTCTACTGCAACCATCGATCTCAACATTCAGAGCAGTCAATCAAACGAAGGTCTTCTATTCGAGGCTTTTGAAGAGAACATTCCACCCTTGGAGACAAAGGTCTACGTCATTCTTAAACCGGGCAAAAGAATCGAACCTAAAAAGCTAAAAGACATGCCTAAAGAAGAAAGCAAAACGGAGCCAAAGAAGTCGAAAACTTAAAACTTGCAACCGATTTCGAAGAGCAAGACCTCTAACTAATCGTCAATGGCTTAGCTAACCACTTTCCATCGGCTATAATAAACACACGGAGGACAGAGGCCCCTTCGTAATGCGATGCACCTCGACCAGCATTTCTCCAACGACGATCACGAGGCCTTACTTACTTCAGCCTTACTTACTTCAGTCTTCACTCACTCTAGCCGTTACCTACTTTTAACTCAAAGAATCAAAACCACCGTGCAAGACCGCAAACGCGCTCAGCAAGTCGACCGGGAAATCGCGATTGTCGTTCGCGTCATACTTCCCGATGATCCCATTGAATTCGACCCACTCGATGAAGTTCAGGGCTTAGCAGAAACTGCAGGCGCCATCGTCCTTTCCGGTCTGACGCAAAAACGTGAAAAACCCGACACGGCAACTTATCTGGGTCGCGGCAAAGTCGAAGAGCTAACGCAATTAGTCGAATTCCATGCCGCCGATGTTGTAATTTTTGACAATGATCTGTCGCCCGCTCAAAACCGCAATCTCGAGGTTGCACTCAACGTCAAAGTACTTGACCGATCCGAACTGATCCTTGATATCTTCGCTACCCATGCCCAAACCTACGAATCCCGCCTAGCGGTTGAGCTGGCTCAGCTTGAATATTCGCTTCCACGCCTGAAAAGAATGTGGACTCACCTGTCCCGATTAAAAATGGGCGTTGGCATGAGAGGACCCGGTGAAAAGCAACTTGAAACGGACCGCAGATTAGTTGAAAAGCGAATCCATGATTTAAAAGTCGAGTTAAGCAAAGTTGAGCAACGTAAAGAACGCCAAGTCGCGTCTCGACGCGGCACAATGACGGTTTCGCTGGTTGGCTACACGAATGCCGGCAAAAGCACCTTAATGAATTCACTGACGGCCGCCGATGTTTTAGCTGAAGATAAGTTATTTGCTACCCTCGACACGCGCACGCGTCGCTGGGCACTGCCCAACTGGGGGCCCATTCTATTAAGCGACACCGTTGGTTTTATTCGCGATCTTCCGCATAGTTTAATTGCCAGTTTTAAGGCGACGCTCGAAGAAACACGGCAAGCTGATTTATTGTTGCACGTCGCCGATGCGAGCAACCCTAAAGTGGGTGATCAAATCAGTTCGGTTTACGAAGTTCTGATGGAACTCGGCGTCGAAGCCAAAGACACTCTTTTGGTTCTTAACAAAGTCGATCAAGTCTCAGACGTTGCGTTACTCGATGCAATGCTCAACCGGTACCCCAATGCAATCTCAGTAAGTGCGAAAACGAAACTTGGATTCGACAATCTTCAGTCAGCTGTAAGTGAAGCGCTTAGTCGTTCGTTTCAAGATGTTGATATTGAGCTTCATGTTGGAAATGGGAAACTATTGGCTTTCATCGCAGCCAAAGGAGAAATCATCTCCACTCAATACACCGATGACATGGTAAAAGTACATTGCAAACTGCCGCAAAAATATCTTGGGCAAATCGACCCTACTGACACTATTATTACGCCCCACAGTCCCGCAGGCTGGATTACACCGGAACAGGAATTAGAGAACCTCAATCCTAATGACTTCCAACCATCGATAGAACCAAAGAACTCCATACCGCTTACCCCCGAGAAAACAGATGGAAATGAAACCTGAGAAAACTTTCCACTGCACTTCACAACTTACCCAATATGGCTAAGCAAATATGCCGTACCGAAATCTTCAAGACAAACGCGCGGTCGTCACCGGTGCCTCCAGTGGTATCGGTTGGCATCTCGTTCAACAATTAGCGGCCGAGGGCGTTTCGGTTATCGCGTGTGCCCGAAGAGCTGAATTACTTTCTGATCTCTCAAAACAGGTTCAATCGCATGGTGGAACCTGCATCCCTTTCGTCGGTGACATTACTTCCGAAGAAAATCGGCAAAAAATCATGGAGGTCGCCAATCGAGAATTGGGTGGACTCGATATCCTGATAAACAATGCCGGCATAGGAGCGATGGGGCGATTCGACGAATCGGCAGAAACCAGATTACGCAAAGTATTCGAAGTCAACTTCTTTGCGATTACAGAAATGATTCGGATCTCACTTCCCAGCCTGAAGCAAGGACATACGCCGATCATCGTCAACATGAGCAGTGTCTTAGCCCATCGAGCAGCTCCATTGAAGAGTGAATATTGCGCAAGCAAATTTGCACTTCATGGCTTTAGTGATGCTTTAAGAGCAGAATTGGCTAACGATTCAGTCGATCTACTGCTCGTCAGTCCGAGTACAACCGATAGTGAGTTTTTTGATCACGCCATCGAAGACACCACCGGGAAGAATTGGAAAACCCGTGGAGCAATGCCACCGTCGATTGTTGCCTCCAAAACGATTCGAGCAATGAAAAAAGGAAAACACGAAATCATCCTGACTCATGGCGGTCGATTGATTGTTTGGATGGACCGGCTGATCCCCGGAATTGCCAATCGAATTATGGCTCGCTATGGCCAATAAATACGCGGCAATCGATTCAAAATACCAGTATGACGTTGGTAAAATAGGCTTCAAACAACCCACAAATCGTAGATGCACCCCTCTCCCAAGCCTCAAAAGCCAGATCGAGGGTTCCTAGCGAGCCGTCTTGCTCAATTCCAAACACTCAATGTTCTTTCGATTCCCACCTTCGACAAATCCAGTTGTTTCTTTAGAATGCGAATTCGAATCCACTTACGCAGTTGATCCACACCAGCAGTTGAAGAGATAAAATGAACGACGGCGCACTCGCTCCTGAGGAATCCAGACGGAGTAACTTAAATCGAATCGTTGAATTAGGAATCGATCCCTGGGGACACCGGTTCAACGATCGCGATATGATCGGGGATATCCTCCAGCGAACCGAAGAAATTAAATTTGTAACCGAATCGGGCGATTCACTCGATCTACCCACGACAGAGCAACTGGGTGACCTTAGCTTGCGCGACTGGTGCAAAGAGCAAGGGAAGGGGACAATGAGCGGTCCAAAAGTAAGAGCTGCCGGGCGAATCTTACTCCACCGCGACAAAGGCAAGTTGCATTTCATCGACATCGAGGACTGGACCGGGCGCATTCAACTATTCGTCGGTAAAAACCAAGTCGGGGAAGAAAATTGGGAATTGATCCAATGCCTCGACTTAGGCGATCTGATAGGTATTGATGGGACATTCCGCCGAACTCAAACGGGAGAACTCTCAATTTTTGCAGACAAAATACACATTCTCTGCAAAACCCTCGACCAACCACCAGCCAAACATAAAGGACTTGTCGACGCTGAACTCCGCCAGCGGCGTCGTTACGTCGATCTCGCTTACAACGAAGGAGTAAGGGACCGTTTCCTGGCTCGGTCGAAAATTGTTACGTCCATTCGAAAAACCCTGACCGACCAGCATTTCGTCGAAATCGAAGGACCGACCCTGCACACCATTGCCGGTGGTGCCGCCGCTCGACCATTCGAAACTCACCACAATGCACTTGATATGCCGCTAACGATGCGAATCGCCCTTGAGCTCCATCTGAAGCGGTTGATGGTCGGTGGAATGGAACGCGTGTTTGAAATGGGACGTGTTTATAGAAACGAGGGAATCAGCCCAAAGCATAACCCTGAATTCA
>JAPOIJ010000086.1 GCA_029979005.1 Planctomycetota bacterium
TCGCCCGTTTTGTCGCCCGTTTTGTCGCCCGTTTTGTTTAGACAGCCACAAACTTACCACGAAAAAGCCAGCCTCTTTAAAACCAATCCATTTGATCAACATTTCGACTGGAATCATTACAGAGGCAAAATGGCTATTCCTGACGATCGGCGAGTTCGGAGCTAAGCTCGTATCCGTCGGGCCAGAGGATATCTCCTGAGACCGTCAAATCATTCATCACGTTTTCCATTGATTCAACAATAGAAGGACAGCGACGACTGACATCATTTACTTCCCACCGATCATCCGGTTTCACAAAAAGAGAAGTGCGATCCCCTTCAACGATTAACTTCCATGCGTGTGTATGCATTGCGTTTACATCACCCGATCTAGTCCACGTAATTTCTTTGTTCTTCTCGGGGAGTCGAAACGCGAAATGTCGAAGCGTTTGCTGCATTGCCTCGTCTCCGGAAAACCAATCCTGCAGCAACTGAGGGACTAAAACCGGTTGAACAAGCGAGCCGGAACGAAGGTTTCTTAAACTGGCATATTCCGCACGGTCAGGAGTCCGAATCATCATTGGAACGTGGATCGATTCTCCATGGCAGCGTTCAAAATCATGAGAAGCATCACTCCCCACGATTCCGTGTTCACCCAGCGGATATCCTCGCGGCGACATCAGGCACAACAACGTCGATTCGCCCAAGCCAGTTTCCATCAAATCAAGGACGACTCCTAAAAAATCATCAATCAGGGTAACTTGCGCCGCACAAACCTGCTGATAGCCGAGTAACTGATCAGGATCATCATTCTCTGGATCAAACCAACCCGACGGTGGCTCACACCATTGCGGTGGTTCCGGATCTTCCGAATTAGCTAAATGATTTCGCAACTCAAGTGGCGCGTCCCACGCTCCCGAAAGTCCACGCGAGTGGAGCCACAAACAAGAACCGTTTTCAAGGGAAGTAATCGCTTGAGCTGCCTGGGCAAAAAAATGAGCAAGCTCCGTCTGCTCCATCCCATCCGCTGGGCGGTCATTGTTCCATTCTTCCAATGGTAAAATTCGGTCGAAATATTTTGACGAGTCATGCGTCAATAGTTCAGGGGCATCACTCAGCAAGACTGAGGAACATCCTGCCTCGCCAATCGTTTCCAGCCAGTTTTTACCATTGGAATCACCCCAATATTGATCGTAAGCCTGCATTAGATTCGGAGAGGCGGCAATCGCTTGATCGAATAGTAAACTTTCCGCAGCTAGACGATTGAAATTAGGAGTCTCAAACAAAGTACTGCCGTAAGCACCGAGTAAATTAGCTCCCAACTGGTCAATCACCAGAACGACGGCATTTCGAATTTCAGTTCCGCTCATGTTTTTTTGGGTTCTAAAGCTAACGGCAAGAAATGAACAGACTTGGTAAAGACGAATCCATCGCGAAAATCCACAGACAATAAACGCGTCTGCTCATTGACGAATTTGGTAAAACCATCATATTGTCACCAGCGTTTTAATCAAACAGCAAGACATCGGGCGAGAATACTGTGTACGATCAGCAGCGACTTATTGAATTAGTAAAACAGCACGCGTTACGTTTTGGCGATTTTACTTTAGCTTCGGGAAAAAAAGCCAGCTATTATCTCGACTGTCGCAAATTAACCCTCGATAGTGAAGGGGCGAATGTCATTGCTCAGGGGATTCTCGAAACCATGGGAGACGACCTTCCGGATGCGGTTGGGGGAATGGCAATCGGCGCCGATCCAATTACTGCTGCGGTCATTACATGCGGGTGGCAAGCCGGCAAACCGCTAAAAGGTTTTATTGTCCGAAAAGAAGCCAAATCACATGGCACGGGGCAACAGGTCGAAGGGCCAATTGAATCGGGACAAACCGCCGTCATGATGGAAGATGTGGTCACGACCGGGGGAAGCTCACTAAAAGCAATTGAGCACGCCAGAGCATTTGGTTTAAAAGTCGATCGCATCATTGCGATTGTCGACCGCGGTGAAAACTCCGCTGAAATCTTCGATGCCGTCGGAGTCAAATTCACCTCCCTATTACACGTCAATGATTTAGGGGTCTAATCTCCTCTTTGATTCCATCCTCTCTCTCCGTCACAAACGTCGATGGAATCCGACCGTTTGCGTTTGAAGAACTTTTCAAGGCGAAAATCCTCAAGATTTTGGTTTCAGCGTGATCCTGCAACTGTGTTAATTTGTGCGGATTAGCCCGGCTTTCACACCTGCCTCAACCTCAACGATGCCAAAGGGATTACGGATCTGGCAAGGGTCTCCGATGATCGGGATTGCTCCGCCTAGTTTTCCGATTTTTGCAAATTTACCGATAAGTCGGGTCGGCATACTTCCAACGGTTAGACGATGTCAAAACGGGGGAGTGTACTCTCCGGTATCCGGCGTGGATTTTTTTGGAAGAGCTTCAAAAGTGACTTTGCTTAAGCTCAGTCACCCAGACGCGGATTCTAGTGAGTAGAAAAACACTAGGAGAATCGATGAGATATTTTTTGCAATTCTGCTTTTCATTGGCCTTGCTCGCATTGACGAGTCAGACCAACGCACAATTGAATGAAGATGGGGTGATTGGTTCTTATCAGTCGATCCTATCGCGTGCAGGTTATGGTAATGAAGAATTGGAAGCAGCAGGCATCCAACCCAAACTGGCTCGAAAACAATCCAGCGACGATTTCATAATCGATGCTCCTGAACTACCCAGCAAGTTGGTCGAGGAACGCCCCTACCAAAACGGCAGTAACAAAAACTTTCTCGACACACAAGATTCTATCGTTGATTATGGAGGCTCTTACAGCTCGCCAACCTGGGGAAACACGGTACTTCCCAATCGCGTCGGCAGTGGCCCCATTCAACTATCGGGCTTGGCCCCACAGAACACCTCTATATCCTCGACGGACTGTGATACAGGAGCATGTGAACCGTTCGAGCGAGCAAGCAATCGGCAGCGAAACGCTACGCTCGTTGGCGGTGTTTTCGGCCTTAATCTTCGCCGCAACTATGAAGATGATCTCTGTTTCGGCTACAACCTAAACGGGGATACACTGGATTCAACAGATGCCGATTTTAGATCGATGAATGGGCTCGGAGCTTCACTTGCCCGACGAAATGAATGTGGCAAAGGGTGGGAGACTATTTTTTGGTATCTTGATGACGAGGTAACAGCCTCTCTTGATGGCACCACTTTCACACACCTGACAGGCCTGGATTCGATCTCCCATGATCCATCTGGCGACACCATCGAAGATATCTACAACTCTGGTTGCTGTTCAGAAATCTACCGAGATACCGAAATCCTCAACTTTGAATTCAATCTACTTCGCAACGGCGGCACTTACCAACTGCGAGGCTGCCGAGAGGCAAGCTTTGAGTTTTATGGTGGCTTTCGGCTTTTTAGCTTTGACGAGAGCATTCGCTACGGAAGTCACTCGTGGGATTCGAACCACCCTTATTTGACAGAGTATCAAATCGAAACGAACAACCTGCTTACCGGGTTTCAGATTGGCTGTCGAAACGAAATTTCAATAACAAATCGACTTAGACTCGTATTCAGTGGGATGAGTGGCGGATTCAACAACTACATCGAGACTCGGCAAATGATCTCAGACGATGACGGCTATGTTGCGATGAATCATTCATCTTCTGACAATCAATTCTCACTATTGGGCCAATTCAACGCAGGATTGTCGATGCAAATCAGTCGTCGCCTTCGTGCCCAGGTTGGTTACCAACTGATGGGCATTTCCGGCGTAAGTCTGGCGGGAGACCAAGTACCCTACAATTTTGGTCATGCCTACGATCTTGAAAACAGCGATGTGAACGGCAGCTTACTGCTTCAGGGTCTTTATTACGGTGGTGAGTTCTGCTTTTAATTTCAGCCATTAAAAACAAACACGCCGAGGGCTTTCGAGCCGCGGCGTGTTTGTTAATGTCTTGCGTGGCAAGCTACTGAATTGCTGCAAGCAGCCGTTATGATTTATTCGGCGCGATGGTGCAGACCATTCGTCTTGGCTGTTGAGATGGGTTGCTCTCGACTTTACCGTGCTCGGATAATAACTCAATGATGTAGTCCATCACTTTCCGGCCTTCGTCGATATGCGCATTCTCTCGACCGCGGAAAAGCACAGTGACTTGAACCTTGTCATTGTGCTCCAAAAAGCCAATTGCTTTTTTAACTTTGAACCCAATATCGTGCTCGCCAGTTTTGGGGCGAACGCGGATCTCTTTGAGCTTTGTCTGGTGAGACTTATTCTTAGTCTGACGTTTCTTTTTGTCGTAGTTGAATTTACCGAAATCCATAATTCGGCACACGGGCGGTTTTGCATCGCCTGCAACTTCTACTAGGTCAAAGCCCGCTTCTTTTGCTTTGCTGAGTGCTTCTTCAGTCGGTATCACTCCAAGTTGATTACCGTCTTGATCAATAACTCGGATAGGTGAGATTCTAATTTGTTCGTTGATGCGGGTCTGTTTTTTGTCGCTCGGAGGAATTGTTTTCCCTTTCTAAAAAAATCAATGGCGTACTAAGACTGGCCACGGCGTTAAAATCGGTTTGTCACACCGAAAATGACCTGTTTACAGTCGGCAAGTTGCCGACGATCAAAAACAATCGTCAGCGCTTATCTTCGTTTTATTGTACCCACTCTGGGCTTTCAAGGCGAATTACACCGTTGAGGATACCAAAAATTGAATTCAACGTCCGGTCGGGCTTCCTCTGGAATTGGGCGACTGCCATGAATTCACTTAGGAGCTCGTTCTGCGAACTGTTTTTTCAGCTACCTCGGACTGAAATTTAGCGATCGCTTCCTCGACTGGAATCGCCCCTAAATCTCCGTCTATTCGGTCCCGGATCGAGACGGTTCCGTTCTCAGCGTCTCTTGGCCCGACGATCATCATGTAAGGGATCATTTCCAACTGACCATCACGAATTTTGGCGCCCAGCTTTTCACTTCGATAGTCACCTTTGACACGAATCCCCGCGTCTCGCATCTGCGACTCAACACGTTTTCCATATTCTTCTGACTTATCACTGACCGTCAAAATCCGCGCCTGCTCGGGGGCAAGCCACAACGGGAAACTACCGGCAAAGTGTTCAATTAACACGCCAATAAATCGCTCCATGCTGCCAAACGGCGCCCGGTGAATCATGATCGGCCGATGCGGCTTGTTGTCAGAGCCAATATATTCCAGGCCAAACCGTTCCGGCAGGTTGTAATCCACCTGTACCGTTCCAAGTTGCCATTTCCGACCGATGCAATCCTTGACTACAAAGTCAATTTTAGGTCCGTAAAACGCTGCCTCGCCTGGATCTTCGCTAAAGTCCTTGCCTAGCGTTTGAGCTGCCTCTCGACAGGCTTGCTCTGCCAAATCCCAATTCTGGGGATCGCCAACGTACTTGGAACTGTCGGGGTCCCGCAGTCCAACACGGACGGAATAATCCTCCATGCCCATCGCATCGAAGATAATTTTTACCAGCTCAATACATCCAATTAACTCTTGACCGAGCTGTTCCTGCGTTACGAACAAATGCGCATCGTCTTGAGTAAATCCACGGACACGCGTTAAACCGCCAATCTCTCCTGACTGTTCCCAGCGATAAACCGTTCCAAATTCCGACAAGCGAATAGGAAGATCGCGATAACTTCGCTGCTCAGAGGCAAACAAACGAATATGATGTGGACAATTCATTGGCTTCAACAAGTAGCCTTCGATTTCTCCCTCGTTCATTAAATTAGACAACTCGCCGCAGGTACAACCTTCCTCCGCTAATTGACTTAAATACTCTCGATCGACCAAGGGCGTATACTGGCTGTCTTGGTAATAAGGAAAGTGTCCCGATGTTTTATAAAGATCAAGCTTTCCGATGTGCGGCGTGAAGACTTGATCATATCCCTGACGCTGCAAATGCTCGGAAATAAAGTCTTGTAGCTTTTGCCGCACAAAACTCCCTTTAGGCGTCCACAACACCAACCCCTGACCAACCATTTCGTCGATATGGAACAATCCAAGACGTTTGCCTAATACTCGGTGATCCCGTTTTTTTGCCTCCTCCAGCAACTCCAAATGCGCATCCAACTCTGCCTGAGTAAAAAATGCTGTGGCGTACAATCGCTGGAGTTGCTCTCGTGACTGATCACCCTTCCAGTAGGCGCCGGCGATGGAAAGCAATTTGAAGGCGCCAATCCGGCGAGGGGAGGGGATATGAGGTCCGCGACACAAATCAAGAAACTCACCCTGTTGATAAAACGAAAGCGAATCGTCATCCGCCAAACCGGTTTCGATATGCTCTACTTTAAAATCCTGCTTGAGGTCTTTACATACCTGAATAGCATCTGCCCGCGGACGATCCAGCCGCTCAAATGGTTCATCAAGGGCAATGATCTTGGCCATCTCTTTTTCGATCGCGGGAAAATCTTCTTCAGTTAAAGGCTCGTCACATTCGACATCGTAGTAAAATCCGTTTTCGATTGTTGGGCCAAACGCCAGTTGAACCCCTGGCTTAATGCGCATTACTGCCCGTGCCATCACGTGTGCACAACTATGACGCATGGTTGCCAGCGCATTCGGATCTTTCTTGGTAATGATCTTTAAATTGACAGGTTCACCCTGCGGAATTTCGTAGTCTAGCTCGACCGGTTGCAGGTCAATCTCACCCCAGAGGGCATCTTTGGCTAAACGGGATCCGATGCTCTTGGCAACATCTTTTACAGAGACTGCGGAATCAAACTCTTTTAAGCTTCCGTCGGGTAATTTTACAGTTGTCATTTTTCTTACGTTTTACTCAAAACAAAATTCTTGCGCCCCCACGTTCAAAAATCGCGGTCTTTGGCGATTGGGGAAGTATAGATAGTCTTGGACTTCACCGAAACATCGGTTCCCAATCGCCGGCAAATCGTCGGAAAACTAAGTTCAAACTCATTGAAATAGCGCCTTATCCTCCAGGCGTCTGCCCAGCGATTTTCTGGGAAACGAACTTGCTCGCCTAAACTTCGTTATCCCCAAACCGTCTTAAAACCAAGTTATTCCGAGATTTGGCAGACCTCTGGCTGAATCACCGCTGCTATTGGACACACTTTCAATAACTTGCCCTGAGATAAACCGCCATTTCCCTTCACATTGCCGTCAGTCGCGGTAGAATGGGACGGCGTTGAAAACAATGCTTAGATAATTTACCCAGAGGAATAACATGCAAATGAGATGGCTATTAGTTCTCGGCTGCCTCTTGATTACTGCTTGCAGTAATCCTGGCGACGAGACATCCCAAACCCCGAGTTCCACGCCGCCCCAGGTTGCGTCGAAAACAGAATCCCCGGAAGCGACACCTGCTCCGGAAGAAAAGAAAACGGAACCACCCAAAGAAGAAGCCAAACCTGAGCCAAAACAGGAAGAAGCTAAGCCTGAGCCTAAACAGGAAGAAGCTAAACCTGAGCCTAAACAAGAAGAAGCTAAACCTGAACCCAAGCAGGAAGAACCTAAGCCTGAAGTTACCGACGCAACACCGGCTGAGCAAATCAAGACAATCATCGCCGAATACTCTAAGGCCCAAGGTAGCCTGATGACCGAGGCGAGAAAAATGCCGGGGAACGAGGGCCGCGATTTCTATTTCGCAAACCTTCCCAAGCTACAGCAAAAATGCGGTGCTGATCTAAACGCCGTTGTCGCTGCCAATGCGGATGACCCCGCTAATTTCGACGCCATCATGTGGATTACCATGAACATGGCCGGCTCGGATACTGGGACAAAAGCAATGGACACATTGTTTGAGAAGTACATTGAAAACGAACAGATGGTTAAGCTTTGCGCCGTTATGGCACAAGGCAGAATGCCGGTTAAGAACCCTGTAGCAAAGTTTGAACAACTGATTGAAAAATCGCCGCACGACGCTGTGAAGGCTTCGGCAACGATGGCTCTAGCCAAAACCGTTAAAGACGAAACACGTGCAGAAGAACTGTACGAATCACTGATCGCCAACTACGGTGATTTGAGAAGTCAGATGACTCGCGGCAAAACCTTTAAAGAAGCTGCCGACAATGCTCTCTTCCAACTGAAGTATCTAAGCATCGGCAAAATCGCTCCCGATATTGAAGGAGAAGACCTCGATGGAGTTGCCTTTAAGCTAAGCGACTACCGCGGTAAAGTTGTCGTGCTCGACTTCTGGGGCGATTGGTGACCACCGTGCCGGGCGATGTACCCACACGAGCGGTCGCTCGTACAAAAGCTGGCTGACAAACCATTCGCAATTATTGGTGTCAACAGTGATCGTGACCTGGAAAAAATTCGGGAAACAACCAAGCAGAAAAACATTTCATGGCGTAGTTTCTGGAACGGTCCTCAAGGAACCGGCGGTCCCATCTCGACCCGCTGGGGAGTTACCGGATGGCCAACCATTTACATTATCGACGCTGAAGGAAAAATTCGGTACAAAAACGCGCGAGGTCCAAAAATGGACGAAGCACTTACTGAATTGTTAGCAGAAATGGGCCATGAAGTGGATCTTACGAAGCATGAAGATCCCGGTGAAGCGCCAAAAGACGACGCTAAACCTAATCCGTAACTGGAACACCTAAGTCCATCTCTCCAAGTTTTGCGTCTGCAGAACTGCGGATGAGAAAACAACCATGCGGCCCGAGTCCACTCGGGTCGCATTTTTTTATTCCGCTCCGTAATCTTCGAAATCACGACCGCCAGTTCGGCTTCTCCGATTTCCACGATTCTTCCGAGAGAGTCATCCAATCTTCCAGATCAACCCCGAGACCATCCGCGATTCGATTGATGTAATTAAAATAAGAAATTACCTGGGTCGCGACCGTAATTTGCTCATCTGCCAAACCGACTTTTCTCAATCGGTCAATGTTAGCCTGCGACATCTCCGCTGGTCGGCATGTCAAGTCAATTGCATACTCACATAACGCAGTATCCTCTTCGTTGAAGCCACAATTGCGATAATCAAACACCAGCAACTCTGCTAACTCCGTGTCCCCAGATTCCAGACCGAAATCTCTGGCATGAAACAGCGTTCAGTAAAAACAATCGTTCACGTTACTGACAACCGCGGCCAACATTTCCCGCCTCGCTTTGGAAAGACCATTGTCGCCTTTCATGATGGAAACGTAGAGATTCATCGAGGCATTTGCACTTGCGCCATCCTGACTCATCACCCGGATGATATTGGCAACGTCGCCTGCACGCTCAACCGCCGACTGGTATAGCCTCGCTGTTTTTCCGGTTGCATCTTCAATTGAAACTTGGTCGATATAGGCCATCGGTCACTCTTACCGTTGAAACAGAAAACAGTTAGATTCCAAAAACGCTTAATTGAAATTACATTTAAATACATCAGAAACCGCAAAACCAGTGGCCAATTATTTCCAACCTGACTTTATTCGGTAAAGACAATGACTCGAAAAAACTTTTCAACGGATTCTGATTTCGAAAAGAAAGCTGGATACTCTCGAGCCGTTGTTCAGGACAATTGGTGTTTTGTTTCAGGCACCACTGGATACGATTACAAGACCATGTTTATGCCTCCCGATATTCAGGCACAAACTAAAAACTGCCTCGAGACCATTCGACAAACACTTGAGGAGGCAGGTTTCTCACTCTCGGATATTGTAAAAGCTAATTACTACGTAACGAATCAAACCGATGCCGATTTTGTGTTTCCTATCCTAAGAAAGACATTTGCGTCCATACGGCCCGCCGCCACAATGATTGTGTGTGGATTGATTCGCCCTGAAATGCTAATCGAAATCGAAGTGACTGCCTTAAAATCGAATAACTAAACTGTCCCGAACCAGTCGCTAGACGTTCGAACTCAAACGCTTTTCAATTTCGTCTTTCACGATCTGCGTGTTGGCTTTTAGGTAGACCGGCGGATTGGCGGACTCGCTGCTGATCCCCTCGAGCGTAGATTCGTGATAGCCGACCTTAAAATCAGTAAACTTAAGTCCATGAGCCGTGCTAATGACAACGGTTCGATCCTTCGGTTTAATCACCCCGCGATTTACCAGTTTTTCGAGAACGGCCAGAGCGACACCGGTGTGAGGACATGTAAACATCCCGGTCAGGTCTGCTCGTGCGGATGCGGCAGCAAGTTCCTGCTCAGTAGCCTGTTCAACAATCCCATCGGTTTCCTGTACCGCTTTGACTGCTTTCTCATAGGAAACTGGATCACCGATCCGAATCGCGTTCGCCAGTGTTTCGCCGGCGGTCACTGAGGTTTTGTCCGAGAAACCGCTTTTGAAGGATTGGTAAAACGGATCAGCTCTTTCAGCCTGAGCCGCGACTAACCGTGGCATCCGATTGATTAAACCAAGGTCCATCATTAATCGAAAGCCTTTGTGAAGGGCACTGATATTTCCAAGATTTCCGACAGGAATAATAATCCAATCCGGAACTTCCCAATCGAACTGGCGACAAATCTCAATACCCACCGTTTTCTGACCCTCGATCCGAAGGCTGTTCATTGAATTGGCAAGATAAATACTCTGATCCTCAGTGACCTCCTGAACAATTTTCATACACCCATCAAAATCAGTGTCGAGCGCCAATACATGTGCTCCATTCGCTACGGGCTGAATCAATTGTGCGGTACTGACTTTTCCAGCGGGCAAAAATATGATTGCCGGAATTCCGGCATAGGCAGCGTAGGCAGCCAGTGCTGCACTCGTGTCTCCCGTGCTCGCGCAGGCGACTGCCTGCACAGGATTGTCAGGCATCGTCATCATCTGCTTCACAACGCTGACTAAGACAGTCATCCCCAAGTCTTTAAAACTGCCGGTGTGACTGTTTCCGCAAAGTTTGATCCAAAGCTCCGACAAACCAAGCTGTTTCCCAAGACGATCAGCCCAAAAGAGGTTTGTATTCCCCTCACACATGCTGACAACATTCTCATCACGCAAATCTGGAATCACCCATTCTCTCATTCCCCAGACGCCGCTGCCAAACGGCCAATTCGTGGTACTCGCCCTGGAATCGAATAGTTGCTGCCACTTGTAAGCATTGCGATCCCGCAACGGAGCGCGGTCGTGATAGACCTCCAACAACGAATTGCATTTAGGGCACCGATAAAGAACGTCGTAAATCGAATGCCTGCCTTCACATCCCGCGAAGCAGCGAAAATAGACTTTTTGATCGGTTAATTCAGGAGAAGGCGTGGCAACAGCGGACATAGATATTCCTAGATCAAATTCAATGAACGATGTCCCGATGATAGAGCAATCGGGACCCTTACGGCAAACGCAATCTAAAAAGAGTCACTTCGCCGGGAATCCGGGGCAACAGATACACAGCTAAACGCCAAAATTACGGTCGAATGCCCCTAAACGAACTACTCGGTTACGAGTTCGCGTTGATGATGTCCACCAATGCCTTTCGGTCAATCGGCTTTGGGAGGAATCCATCTGCGCCGGCATTATACGAATTGCTAACATCCTGAGGCTGGACATTAGCGGAGATCACAATGATTCGCGGCTGACTGATTGCCAAATTGGCACGAATTTTCCGCATCGCCTCATAACCATCCATCACAGGCATTTGAAGATCCATAAAGATCAAGTCATAGGGCATTTTGTTTACAAACTCGACCGCCTCCAAACCATCAACAGCCACATCAGCCGTAAATCCAACTTGACCTAAAATCTTGACGGCCAGTAAACGATTTACAGGATTATCCTCAACAATCAAAATCTTAAGTTTTTTATCAGTCTCAACTTCAATTCGACCACTCGGCTCTGCTCGTTGACGCGAGACAACTCTGAGCGGAAGTGACAATACAAACTCGGCTCCAACTCCTACGGTGCTACTCACGGTTAAATCACCTGACATCAAACGGCTCAAACGCCTCGCAATGCTCAAGCCCAGGCCAGTTCCTTCGTATTCCCTGGAGTGGGAAGAGTCCACCTGTTGAAACGGACTGAAGATTTTTTCCGTATCTGAAGATGGGATTCCAACTCCCGTATCAGAAATTGTGAATAGCAAATTTTCAGATTCCACACATACGGTGACGGTAATCTGACCTTCCGATGTAAACTTGATGGCATTGCCAATCAAATTCACCAAGATCTGCTTCACTCTTGGCTCGTCTCCCAGAATACACTCTGGCAATGACGGATCGAATTTTATGAGAATCGGCACTTCACTCACAGTATTTGCTGATTTGCAAACCCGAACCGATGCTTCGACTAACTGTTTGAGATCGATCGTATTTTCTGAAATCCTCAGTTCGTTGGCTTCGATTTTTGAGAAATCAAGAATATCCGTAATCAAATTGAGCAAATGGTTACTTGAGTCCCAGATAATATTGGCGTATTCGAATTGCTCAGGATTCAAAGATGTATCTCGTATTAAATCCGACATGCCGATAATGGCATTGAGCGGTGTTCGAATCTCGTGGCTCATGGTTGCCAAGAACGTGCTTTTCGCGCGATTGGAAGAGTCTGCCATTTCCTTGGCACTGATTAATTCGTCCGCCTGGGCTGCCAGCATATCCTGAACAATTTTTAATTGCCGTACGGTTGACTGAAGTTCTTCTTCGCGCATCGCATCAGATATCTTTGTGGCGGCCATCGAGGCGATCGTCACAAGGATCTCTTCATGCTTTTCTGTGTAGAAATCGACTTTTGAATTTTCAGAATCGATAACACCGATGCACTCTCCATGAAGCACAATCGGCACCGCCAATTCGGACAATCGGAATTCATCATCGAGGATGTAACGTGAATCAAGTCGAGTGTCACGAATCCTCTCTGGTTTTAAATTTGCCGCCACCGAGCCGACGATTCCTTCTCCGACCGGAATCGTGATGGGGTCAACAATCACTCGCCCCTCGGGGCTCTTCGGGCCGTACGCCGCTGCCTGAACTAACTCGCCGCTTGTTCGGTCGATCAAATAAATCACACAATCATCGAACCCAATCCCGGCAATCGCACGATCGGCGATGAGCCAAAAGATGTCATCGAGGGAAGATTTTTGAAGGAGATCCAGCGCAAAGGTGCTAAGCAGCTTAAGATAATCTTCAGAATTTAGATCTTCCGACCTGCTCATACTCGGTCCCAGTCTTTTATTCAAATCGACACGCCCGCCCTAATTGAGACACTCCTCAATCGTCTGACGTCAAAGCTATTTTACCTAGCCTTCTATTGGGAAATACGTACTGACACCGCATCCGTTCGTATCTAGTACTATTGTACTCTTGCACCGTTTCTGGGTTCAAATTCGTTTTTTGGCGTAGTTTTTATAAAAATTACGCCTTTCTTACTTACGCAGTACAACCAAAGCACTGTAACCCTTAGAACATATCAACAATTCCCCAGCCGCAAAGCAAAACAGCATCCTCTCACAATCAAGGAAAAAATGATTCAACACCGTTTTCACCATTTCGTTCCCTAGGAGATTCTAAACAACGGAGAGCAACTGATATCTGGGTTCCACAGGCTGAGACTCTATAGAATTTATTTAGACGCCCCGTTCCATCTTTTAGAATGAAATACCAGAAGACGGCAACCTTGAGCTTACCTCGTGAGTTCAACCCAAGCTGACTGACATCAAATTATTGAATTTAAAAGAATAGTTGCATGAAGATCGCCCGTTTTGAGACCGAACATTTTTTTGCGAAATATGAGTTCAACACCCCTTATCAACTTTGCAACTCAGATTGTGAAACCATGTCGATCGAAGCATTGCTCGAGCTGGCCGATGTTTCGCTCACAGCCTTCACCCAACAAACTCTCGGCTACACAGAATCGCAGGGCAATCCAGAACTCAGACAGAGCATCGCAAACACTTACCAATACTGTTCGCCGGAAAACATCATTGTCTTAGCAACTCCGGTTGAAGGTATCTACCTCACAGCTCGTGCGATCTTAAACCCTGGCGATGAAGTGATTGTGCTTTCGCCAGCCTACGATGCTTTGATAAATATGTTTGAACACGTAGTTGGAAACCAAAATGTAAAAAAATGGAATTTCCATCCAAGCGACAATGGATGGGAATTGCGAATTGAAGAACTCTCTCAATTACTGTCTTCCAAGACAAAAATGATCGTCGTCAATTTCCCACACAACCCCACCGGCTACATCCCCAGCCCACAAATGCAGCAGAATATAATCACCATTGCCGAGCAAAATGATGTCTGGCTGTTCTCTGACGAAATGTATTTTGGACTGGTCCATGAGGGAACCGAAAAAATCCCGTCCATGGCTGACCTTTCGCCAAAAGCAATTGTGCTTTCGGGACTCTCCAAAACCTACGGTCTCCCGGGCCTGCGCACTGGCTGGCTCGTTGTCCCCAACGAGCAACTGAAGGAAGAGTACGTTAACTGGAAATTTTACACCAGCATTTGCTCTCCGGGGCCGTCTGAATTTCTCGCGACAGCGGCACTCAAAGTCTGGAACGAATTGCGACAACGCAGCCTCACCCAAATCAACTCGAATCTAAAGATTGCCGATGAGTTCTTTCATCGATGGCCGAGCCATTTCACTTGGCATCGACCGTTAGCCGGTTCGACCGCACTGGTGCGATTCCATGTCAATTCCGTAAATCAAATTACGGAACGACTCGCGACTGAGGCCGGCGTGTTAATTCAGTCCGGCCAAACGCTCGGCAGTGATGACCAACACATGCGGCTGGGATTCGGACGATCCGCATTTGCAACGGCGATTGGCAAGTTTGACAACTGGCTCATGGACAATCCAACCATCATCGAAATTGAAAACCAATAGCCACTATCTATCTCTGGTACATTATAAATATCATCGCTTTAGACCAAGTCTCCCATCCCAATCCTAAACAAACTTACAGGCAAGCTCGAGTCGTCAACTCCGGTGAGCATCTCTAATTTAAGATCCTCGAATTAAATCGTTCGAAACATTGACAACAATTCCAACAAACGGAAGCTACTGATTGTGAAATCTTTATTCAGCGAACTTGATTCTACTGACCGCAAGTTTGGATCCGGGTGGATCAGCGGCACATTAGGAATCCTCCTCGCAAGCATGGGCTTGGCCGCCGTCATCTGCTTTCTATATCCTGACCTTCTCACCCTCCAAGAACTCCGTTACGGATTTTACCGAGAGAACTTATATTGGATTCGGCCTCTGTTATTTGGAATCCTAATCGTTGCGTATCTACTCGGCATTACAAATTTAGCGCTACGAAAAAATAAAACGCTGGGATTCACCACACTGGGACTGGCTCTGACCGCGAGTCTCCTCGGTGGCGCTTCTGCCGAAGCCACCCAAGACATCAGAGGGGATGTCTCGCTAGGACTCGATTTCTTTTTCTTAAATTTAATTATGCTCGGTGCACTGTTTATTCCACTGGAACGAATATTCAAAAAAGTCGATCAACGGATATTACGATACGAGTGGCGCGAAGATTTATTATATTTCTTTATCAGTAAACTGTTCGTTCAGTTCTTGACCCTGCTTTCGCTCACACCGGCGCTCACAATCCTAGCGAATACTCAGTGGGCCAGTGGACTCCGGGAGGCCGTTGCCAGCCAAAATCTCGGACTCCAGATTCTGGAGATCATGTTCTTGACGGATCTGGCTCAATATTGGTTCCACCGCTGTTTTCATCGGTTCCCTTTACTCTGGAATTTCCATGCAGTACATCATTCAGCACAGGCAATGGACTGGATGGCTGGCTCGAGAATGCACATTATCGAAGTCATTCTCTTACGTAGCTTTACGACCCTGCCAATGTATTTGATTGGATATGCAGAACCGGCACTCTACGGATACATCTTCCTAGTTTACCTCTCATCCGTTTTCATCCACTCCAATATCGGCATCCGGTTTCATTGGCTCGAATACATCATTGCCACGCCTCGATTTCACCACTGGCACCACGGCATTGAAAAGGAAGCAATCAATAAGAACTATGCAGTTCACTTTCCTGCCATCGATATGATCTTCGGCACCTACTACTTCCCGAAAGACCAATGGCCTCAGGGTTATGGAATCGAAGGCAATCCCGTTCCCCGACATTATTGGAATCAGTTTTTGTATCCGTTTTTCAAAAATCGAATGGAAAACAAAACTCCCACACCTAATCTTGCGGAACGACTGAACGATTCCTCTGAATCCCGGGACACGCCCACTCTAAATGACTAAACTTAAATCCGACGAGCGTAATTATCCTTCTTTTGAGTCGCTGGTCATCCGCCGCAACGACGCCTCGTGTTGAACTCAAAAGACAATTATTGATAATCAATTTACTCAATTACCAACCGTAGCCTTTTCAACAGATGCCGACGGCATCAATTCCGGAGAACCGAATGCTCAGCGAAAAAATGCAACAGGCACTCAATCAACAAATCAATGAAGAGTTTTGTTCTGCCTTTATTTACCTCGGAATGTCGGCCGAGGCAGATCGAATCGGACTACCTGGATTCAGCAACTGGTTCAGAATGCAATATCAGGAGGAACTTAGCCACGCCGATCGATTCTTCAATTACATTTTGGAAAGAAACGGCTCGGTTGAGTTGCTGGCGATTGGAAAACCCGAGTTAACTGAGGAAACCCCACTTAGCCTTTTCGAAAAATCGCTCAAACACGAACAGCATATCACTGTATGTATCTCACGATTAAAGGATCTCGCCCGCAGTGAGTCGGATCACGCGACAGACGTTTTCCTCGAGTGGTTTGTCCGCGAACAGGTCGAAGAGGAAGCCAATGCACAAAACGTAATTGATCAATTACGACTCGTTGGTGATAACGCCAACGGTCTATTTTTAATTGACCGAGAGCTGGCAACGCGTACCGCCACGCCAGCCGAATGATGTCGATTCAGAATCACGGTCTCGGGCTCTCGATCACGATTCCCGAGATCGTACGATGAAACAACCCCGCAGGGAAATCGGGTTGACTTGACGATTCGTCATAAACCTTGTCAATCTCCGAAACGCCTCTCTCCAGTCTACCGCCAATGCGATCTCAGCGTCGATTCAAAAAGCTCTTGGCAAATTTCACACCCAAGCGTGGGATGTTTGCGAGGCAACTAAAATATGAGTGATAACATATTCTCTCCCGGCCCCTCCAAACACACCGTGATGGATGCCAACAAGAAGATCCGAAAGGTACCTCGAGACTGGATCTTACTTCCCCCCGGCGACGCGGCATTAACCCGACGCACCAAGGCGGCGGGTGATCACTGGGTTGTTCACGAGAAGAAGGGGAGAAGAAATTACTCAAAAGGCGTGTGGGCTCCCAAAACTACGATCGCACAAATTCGTAAAGATTTGGCCGCTGAACGTTCCACAGAAGCTTTCGCGAAACGAAAAAAGGCGGCCGCCAACCGCCGTATCAAAATCCAGGCTGACTATGTCGACAATTTCCACAACGCCGTCGTTTCGTTTCTTGATTTCCACCCTGCTCACAAACATTTGGCACAGCGAATGGCCACTGCTATTACTGGTCACGCGACCCCCGTCGGCAGCGGTACTGTTGCCCGCACAAAAACAATTCCTATCGAACGCCGGGCGGAAGCCGCTGTCATCGCCTGGATGCGTCATAAAACCACCGGCTATGACAATATGGTGATTCAACGAGTTAAGGGCAAACGCCGAGAAGTTAGACGAAAATTGGCGAAACGATCCAAAAAGCTATTAAGCCAGTATCGAGAAGGAGAAATTGTTTCACTGAATTGCCCGCTTCAAATTGCTCTAGAGAAAACAGTGTAGCAATGGCACGCTTAAATTGCGCTTTGAACACAACTGCAAAATTTTCCGGTTTTGCCCTAGGCCATGCTAATCGCTTCGACTTACTACCAATTGAATCAGTTTTCCAAAACATGGAATCTTGGGGAATGCGACAACAGCAAAAACAACTTTCAAACAAAATCGGGAGTGCGGAATGTTAAAAGTAAACTTAGACAGATCCACTGGCATTGCAATCCTCGAGCCAGTTGGCGAACTGACGGCAAATGATTTTAGCGCTGCCGCAAATACAATTGACCCCTATATAGACGAAACCGGTGAACTCAAAGGCATTATCATATCCACTAAGTCTTTTCCCGGATGGCATTCTTTTTCAGCATTAATCGCCCATTTGAAATTCGTCAGGGAACATCATAAAAAAATACCTCGTATTGCGTTTGTCACCGATTCACCGATTGGCAAATTTGCGGAACAAGTAGCTAACCACTTTGTCGGGGCGGAAATCAAGCACTTTGAATTCTGCGATCTCGATGCCTCTACCAAGTGGATACTCGATTAATTAACTAATTTAAAATATCGCAGCCTGTCCGTTGCGATTGAATGAATCATGAAAAAACACGAATGGCGTGAAAGAACAGAAGACGGGGAAGTCCGTTTAGTGACGGCTTCGCGGCACGCTGGAAAATGGCAACTTCAATCTCGACTAAAAACGGAAACGGAATGGACAAAATTCCCCAAAATATCACTTGAAGATCTCGAATCACTTCGCGAGATCATCTGGAATAAGTATCAAAGAAGTCGTGTACCCCATGGTCATGTGCTGGAAATTGATAAATTGATTGCTAACGCAAAGAACAGATGACCGGAACAGGCCTTTCGTTCCCATGGCCTGCCAATTCTCTGGCTGCTTGGTTTTTACGATAATTTGTCTTTTTCAGCCCAATATTTTTAGGGAACTGACGAACAGCGAGTGAAAAAAGGCTTAGCAATTAACTTTAAATACACTGCAACATGTAAATACAGCCACGTAGCCTGCTTCGCTTTCGACTTCGATCAATACATTTCAAATCACCATTCTACGCTGCTGATTAACATGAACGAAAAAGAAACTTCAATGGCAAACAACATCGTTGGTCAGCCAGTTCTCGGTGGAATAGCGTTTCAAACCCAACCAGTGCCCCTGTACTCGACCGACCCCAGCCAGTCCGGAGGTTCACCTTTTACGTTTGCAACACTACTTGCATGTTTCAATCTTAAAAAAATATTTTCAAAAAAGCACAACTCAGCTGAGAACCTGCTTAATCACTCAGGCTCCGTTGTTTGCACGAATACAGAAACCGATCTTGTCTTTATCGCAAGCAATGAACACGGCACAACGCGTGACTTAACAAAAGAGCTAATTCGATTTCCTATCTCTGAGCTAGTCTCGTGTGATTTCGATAATCATCCGCGCTCGAGTGAGGTAAAATTTCAATTCAAATCAAGCCCAGAATTCTCGCTTTATTTCATTGGTCAGCAAAGTGACGCTGTTGAATTTATCTCAACGGTGACTGGTTAGGCTTGTGTTTCTTCTTGTCGGCATTATGGTGCACACGCGTTTGGTAATTCGGCATAAAAAGTGTTCCCATGATCAAGAGCCTTTGTCCGCATGAAGGAAAATACCTTTGTCAGAAAAACAACCGTCCCAACCTAAACGGCGATGGTCCCAATTTCGTCTACGAACATTACTAATCTTAATTACGCTGGCATCCATTGTTTTCGGGGTTTACAAGCCACTTACGCTACACTTCCAAGCGAAACAATTCTTCAATATCAAAAGCCACAGTTTTCCGACCAGGCAACATCCAGGCGAGTTATTTTTTGACACTTTCGGTTCGGAAGACACGGCGCTATTTCAAATTGGACAGGTGAAAATTGCCTTGCTTGAACGGCGTCAGGACACGCGAATTAGTACCGCTGGCTTTATTCCGATTGCTGGAAACACCCGCCAACAAAAGGCCTATCGATCGTCCAATGGTTATGAATATTTTTCTTATTCGTATGCGGATGAACAAGTGGAGTGCGTCGCCTTTGGTTTTCCATTTCGATGCTGGGCGGAAGCAATTCAAATTAACGACCAGTCATTCGATTTCGCCAATCCCACCGTCATTCTTGTCGACACCAATGACAAAATTTTATACACCTACTCTCGCTAGAAACGAAAATTGCTTTTTCCCGTTGTCCTAGAATTGGGAACCCACGTGCGAATCGGCTATTCAACCGACAATCATTTAAGCTTTGGCACATCCTGCGCAAAAACACCTAGACAAGGGAA